>JABDPU010000256.1 GCA_013042625.1 Flavobacteriaceae bacterium
CGAATCCAAGAGGGAGTACCAGTTACGGTGAAGAGTTTGGAAACCTGCTATATCACAACTATCCTGGAGAGGATTATAACGATGTGATGGATGGGGTTGATCATTTGATAAAAGAAGGATTGATAGATCCTGAAGAGCTTTATGTAACAGGTGGAAGTGCAGGCGGCATCATGACAGCCTGGATCATTGGCAAGAACAACCGATTCAAAGCGGCAGTCGTGCATAAACCGGTGATGAACTGGATTTCAAAGACCCTTGTGGCCGATAATTATTATGGCTATGCAAACTCTCGTTATCCCGGACAACCATGGGAGAACTGGGAGACCTATTGGAAATTTTCACCCATCTCATTAGTTGGAAATGTTGAAACACCAACTATGGTCATGGTGGGAATGAATGATTTGCGAACACCACCAAGCGAGGCCAAACAATTGTATCACGCTTTGAAATTGAGAAAAATTGAAACCGTATTAGTGGAAATTCCGGGAGCTTCTCATGGAATAGCCAATCGCCCAAGCCAATTAATTACCAAGGTGGCACACACTTTGGCATGGTTTAGGAAGTATAGAGAGTAAACTCTTCTAGATGAGAATATTGCTTTTGTGTTTCACCTTAGCGGTGAGTTTTTCAGGCTTGGCCCAGGATAAAAACTATGCCTCTTATTTCACAAGTTTGAACTTTGGTGACACCTTTACCCAGGGAGAACTACAAGTTGTATTTGCTGAATTAGTTACTGATTCCCGCTGTCCGAAGTCTGTAAATTGTATACGAGCCGGCGAGGCTAAGATCGGTGTGGATATTTATATGCGTGGTGAGTTTATTGAAACGCGCGAGCTGATCTTTCCTGCAGAAGGAACGGTTTCAGAAAAGAATAATTTGATGTTCGTTACTAATGATATTCGCTTAATGGCGGTAGCGCTTGCTCCTTATCCCAATTATCCCGATCAGCTTTCGGAAACCGATTATATTGTCGAGATCAAAGTGAATTAGCATCCACAATCATCATGGCCACAATCCTTGCTGGCCTTTTTGCTCTTAGGAAGGAGAACATATTTCCGAATTAAAAATAAAGCGGCGATTAACATAGCAATTATTACTAATGAAGCTTGAACAATTTCGTTAAACATCGCTTATTCAGTCTTGGTTAATACCTTATCCTTACACTACTTTAAAAACTGGTACACAATCAATGCCACCACATAGGCCAGGGCTGTCATAAAAACCAGCTGAACCATGGGCCATAACCAGCTATTGGTTTCCCGTTTTACAATGGCAAGGGTACTCATGCACTGCATGGCAAAGGCATAAAATAATAGCAGCGAGATACCCGACGCAAAATTAAACAAGGGCACCCCGGAAACCGGGTTGATCTCCTTTTTCATCCGATTTTTTATAGTGGCTTCATCATCCTGTCCCACGCTGTAAATCGTTGCCAGTGTTCCTACGAAAACCTCTCTGGCAGCAAACGAACAAATGATGGCAATACCGATCTTCCAATCATAACCCAGGGGTTGAATTACGGGTTCAATGGCTTTCCCTGCAACGCCTATAAGTGAATGTTCCAGCTTATGTGATGCGATTCGCGTTTCTATTTCCTCTTCTGAAAGATTTTCACCTGCTACTTCCATTCTAACGAGGTATTCGGCCTCATTAAACTGGCGTCCAATTCCCGTTGAAGCCAATACAAACAGGATGACCGAAATGGCTAAGATGATCTTTCCTGCCCCGTAAACAAAGGCTTTGGTTTTTTCCACCACAGTAATGGCCACATTCCGAAGCAATGGAACCTTATAATTGGGCATTTCGATCACGAAATAACTCTTGCGTTGAATCTTGAGTAACTTGTCTAAGATGTAGGCTGAAACAATGGCTGATCCGAAACCAATAAGGTATAACAACATCAGCGAAAGGGCCTGGTAACTCAATCCGATGAAGCGACCTTCAGGAATGACGAGGGCAATGATTATAAGATAGACCGGTAAACGTGCAGAACAGGTTGTAAAAGGTACAACCAGGATGGTAATCAGGCGTTCCTTCCAGTTCTCGATATTTCGCGTAGCCATAACCGCCGGAATAGCACAGGCCGTTCCCGAGATCAAAGGCACGACGCTCTTTCCACTCAGTCCGAAACGTCGCATAACGCGATCCATCAGGAATACGACCCTGCTCATATAGCCGCTTTCTTCCAGCACCGATATAAAGAGGAATAAAAAGGCGATCTGAGGAATAAAGATTAAAATGCCGCCAAGTCCGGGTACAATTCCTTCTGCCAGGAGGTTAGTTGCGGCCCCTGAGGGTAACACCTCCTTTAGCCAATGCGATAAAGATGCGAAAGCGCCATCGATAAAATCCATCGGAATCGTTGCCCAGTCATAAATGGCCTGGAAAATCGTAAGCAGGATGACAAAAAAGATGACATAACCCCACACCTTATGGGTAAGTATGCGGTCGAGTCGTGCCCGCAATCCGGTAGCTTTCGAAGTATCAACAGTTTGCCCCACCTTTAATACCGAATTGATAAACTGGTAGCGTTTGATGGTTTCCTTCTGCTGTAACCGTTTTAATTCTGAAATAGACTTGGTCTTGAATTTTTCAATTTCGAGCGTTTTCCGGCTCATTTTACCAAAATTGGCATCCTGGGAAATAACCAGCCAAAGCTTGTAAAGGTCCTGGTTTGGGAAAGCCTGTCTCAGGCTGTCAAAATAATCGGGATCAATTCTTGAAGTGTCCAGGCAAGGTTCGGTTGGGACCTCCTTATAGTTGTAAATGATATCCTTGAGTTCGTCAATGCCAGTCTTTTGCCGGGTGCTTATCAGGGCAATTTTAGTATGCAGTTTTTTCTCTAAAAGCGGAATATTCAGCGAAATCCCGCGATGCTTCATCCTGTCGGCCATATTGATCACCAGTACAGTTGGAATCCTCAGATCCTTGATCTGTGTGAACAGCAACAGGTTGCGCTTTAGATTTTCTACGTCGGTGATGATAACAGCAACATCGGGATAGTTCTTGTCAGTCTTATTCAGAAGTAATTCAACAACTACATTCTCATCAAGGGAAGAGGCATTCAAACTGTAGGTTCCGGGCAGATCGATAATATGAGCCTTTAATCCACGAGGAAGCTTACAAACGCCTTCCTTTTTATCTACGGTGGTTCCCGGATAGTTACTAACTTTCTGTTTGAGGCCGGTTAGAGCATTGAATACCGAAGTTTTTCCGGTATTTGGATTTCCGATGAGCGCTACATTGATCTGTCTACCCATCCTGCTTTTCAATTTGAATCAAAGCGGCAATACGCTTGCGAATGGCCACATGGCTACCATTGATATTTAGGTAAAGTGGATCGTTGAAAGGGGCCAGCTGCAACAGTTCGACTTCGTTCCCTGGAAGACATCCCATTTCGAGAAGTTTCAGAGGAATTTCATCCGAAGAGCTATCAGTGATTATAGCCGATTCGCCTTTCTTTAGATCAGCAACGGTCATGCTTATTTAGATTCATTTTAAAGAAGCAAAAGTACTAAAAAGATTAATCTTTGTACGACGCTTTCAGGATTTTTATATCGTCTAAAAGACGTTCGATTTCCTCCGGATCAGTGCCGTCATAAAATCCCCTGATCTGCCGCTCTTTATCGATGAGCATAAAGTTCTCGGTATGGATCATATCAAAGGGTCCGCCATCGCCGGTGGTTTTAACGGCCAGGTATGATTTTCTTGCTAACTCATAGATTTCCTTCTTATCTCCGGTCACCAAATTCCATTTCTCATCATTCACTTCTTTGTCAATCGCGTATTTCTTCAGTTGAGCCACCGAATCGATTTCCGGTGTAACCGAATGAGAGAGCAACATGATCTCCTGATCCTTTTTTAATTTCTCCTGAATCTGGTACATATGATCGGTCATGATCGGGCAAATGGTCTGGCAGGTGGTGAAAAAGAAATCAGCCACATAAATCTTATCTTCATAATTATCCTGTGTCACGGTCTCCCCATTCTGATTGACCAGGCTGAAGTCGGCAATTTTATGGTATTTGCGTTGATACTGAATTGTACTGTCTACCAATTCGGCATTGACATTGGCCGGTTGATACACAGGCAGGACGCGATCTACTTTCAGAATGTTATAAAAGGTCAGGACAATTACAACCGATAAGACGGTCAGTGTTATCCAGAAAAGCCGATAGCGCTTAAAAAAATTCAGAAGATCCATGCGTATTTGAGGTTCTACTTTGAGCTTTGCAAAAATACGATAGGATTCTTTTAAAATATGTATTTTTAAGGAGAAAT
>JABDPU010000262.1 GCA_013042625.1 Flavobacteriaceae bacterium
GATCCGTTCGATCTATGAATTTTGGTGTGCTCTTCAATGCTAACCAATAATCCGTTTTCGGCCTGGCAAACACCACGAGAGACGCTTCCATGATCAGATAAAGTATCTTCAAGTTTGTAGCCAACCAGGGCGTAGTCACCTTTTGATTCTTCCTTTATCATAAAATGAGAGGCACCTTCAAAAGCGGCTTTACCATAGTAATCATCGGCGTTGATAATTACAAAATCCGATTTTACAACATTACGCGCGGTCCAAACTGCATGGGCTGTCCCCCAGGGTTTTTCACGATCAGCATTAATGTTTATACCCTCTGGTAAATCGGAGATCTGCTGTACCAACACATCCAGTTTAACATGATCAGGCAGACGTTCACTTAAATAGGATTTGAGAAATTCCTGATTGGCGGCTTTGGTAATGATTACAATATGATCAAAACCTTGTTGCAGCGCATCATAAATACTGAATTCCATAAGGAACTCACCATTGGGGCCAAGGTCATCGAATTGTTTTAGTTTTCCATAACGGCTACCACTTCCGGCAGCCATGAGTAAAAGGGTCATTTCATCGATAATTTGGTCGCAAAAATAGAACATTGTAGTGAATTTGGTCCGTTCATCGAATAAAAAGCAGAATATTTTGCGTATTTTATACATTCATTGTATCGATTTAATCCATTGAGAATGAGTGAAGCTTGGTACATATTTATTTTTATGGTATTGCTTTTTACAAGCATTTATCTCTGGGCATTTGTTTTTTCTGAAAGAAAGGAGCGCCGAAAAGAACGTGAGAAGGAGCGTAAGGAAGAAGAAAAAGAATTACGCTACGAGCAACTGAAAAAAGAAGCCTACGAACGTCGTGCTTTGATCGATGAGAAATACAAGGATGCCGAATACCGGAGATTAGCCATTGAGAAGGAATTGGAAGAACTTGAACGCTGGAGAATGCAGGTTGAAGAAGCCTGATTTTAATCCACCAGCCGATATACTTCCTCAAAAGGAATTCTAAACCTGGGACCATAAACTCCTTTGTTATCCCGAATTCCACATCCTATCACCATATTTATTTCCGAACCCCGGGGTAATCTGAGTATACGTTTAATCCTGAGTGTATCACTACCTTCCATGGGACAGGTATCATAGCCTATTGCGGCCATACTGATCATAAAATTCTGAGCGGCCAGTCCGGCACTTTTATGGGCTACTATTCTCATGTCACTTGACCGAACCTGCCTGTATATAGGTCTGAACAATCCCAGGGTCCAGAAGATTAAATACTTTATCCACCCGAATATTCCAAAGAAATCTGAATAGGTAATCGGGATCAATTTGCCATAATAGTTATTGACCATTTTTTTCCGTTTAAGAAGATGCTCGGGTAGGTCTGGTTTACCCAGGGCTTCATTTAGAAAATCCAGGTTGGCCCTGGCACGTTTGGGCCATAAGTCTTTTCTGGTCACGACCACAACCAGCTGTTGCGCAGTCTTAGCGGCATTCTGATCGAAACAGGCAACCGAGAGCGCTTTTAGTTTATCGGGATTGGTCACCTGATAGAATTCCCAAAGCTGAAGGTTGCTGCTTGTTGCGGCTAAAGTGGCATTTCTAAGGCAGTTCTTAACTTTATCAGTGTTGATAGGTTCATCCTTGTAAATACGAACCGCCCTTCTGTAGGCAATAGCTTCGGAAACAGTTTTTTCGTTCATAGATTATAAATTAGTTAAAAATGGCTGTATATAGTTTATGTCCAAGGTAATATCCCAGGCCAAGAAAGAGCGGATAGAAAATAAAAAGCCATAGGGCATCGACAATGCTCATGCCATTAACTGCCCCAATACCTTGTTTGGAAATATTTCCAATATAATCATACCAGGTCATGATATTAAGTCGTCCTGCAATAATATTGGCAATGATTGCAATGAGCAGGATGGAAAGTCCGATGATGTAGATTCTAAGCATAGGTTTGAGTTAGCTGCTGATTAAGTTAATGGTTTTTCCCCAATTGGTTTAATAAAAACCTAATCCTTGCGATATGGTTGATTTTTATCATTGTTTCATAGTACAGACCGAATTATATTTCTGATTATTCTCAAAGAAGTTCGGATTTCCGTGTTTCCAGATAAATGAAAGATCCTTTTGCACATTCCGTTAAGCAAGTTGAGAGGGAGTTAAATTCCGATCTTGATCGCGGTCTTAATGCATCGGATGCAAAAAAGAGATTGCTTCTGCATGGAGAAAATAAATTGGAGGATCAAGTCAGGAAAAAGACCTGGCTAATTTTCCTGCAACAGTTCTTAGATCCCATTATATATATTCTTACCGGAGCAATGGTTCTTGCTTTTGTTTTCAGTGAAGTACTGGAAGGTTTCGCAATCCTTGCTGTTTTACTTATAACGGCACTTATAGGTTTTGTGATGGAGTTGCAGGCCATTCGTTCGGTTGAGGCCTTGCAAAAAATAACGAAAAAAGTATCAACAGTAATTCGTGAAGGAAAACAGCGTCAGATTAGAACGAAATTATTGGTTCCTGGGGATATCATAGTGCTTGCTCCGGGTGATATAGTTCCTGCAGATTCACGACTGACCTGGACCCAGAGTTTAACCGTTGATGAATCTGTGTTGACTGGTGAGAGTATAGAAGTTCTAAAGGAAGAATATGTTTTAGGCAAAGGAATTCCGGAAACAGACCAGATCAATATGGTTTTTAAAGGTTCAACTGTTGTAAATGGTAATGGAAAGGCCATTGTGACCGGGACCGGAATGCAAACAGTCATAGGGCATATCAGCAAATTGACTCAAGAGGCACACCATATGCGATCTCCTCTTGAAAAAAAGTTATCGAAATTAAGTCATCGATTAATTCTGTTAACTCTTATCCTGATTGTTGTTATTGCTGTAAGTGCTCTGTTCCAGGGCAATGATATGTTGCTAATGGCCAAGATTGGAGTGGCCCTGGCCGTTGCCGCAATACCTGAAGGCCTCCCGATTGTAGCTACGATTGCATTGGCTCGTGGAATGATTAGGCTATCAAGGCAAAAGGTGGTGATCAAGCATTTAGAGGCTGTTCAGACACTTGGAGAAACTACGGTGGTATGCACAGATAAAACCGGGACACTTACCGAAAATAAAATGTCGGTCCAGACCTTGCTGCTATCTGACGAAATGATTGCCCTGAAACCCGATTTCTCTGGGAATTTTGATGATGAACCAGCATTGTGTTTAAAAAGGTTTAATGAAGTAGCCGTTTTATGTAATAATCTACAGCCTGGAGTGGACGAACTTAAAGGAGACTCTGTTGAGATTGCCTTATTGGAATTTGCCAAAGATCAGGGTATCGATATTTTAGCATTGCGGGAAGGATGTCCAGAATTAGATGAGATTCCATTCGATCCAAAAACTAAGATAATGCTGACCGCCAACAAATATGATTCCGAAGTATTAGTTTGTGTGAAGGGTGCCTTAGAAACCGTTTTAGAACGCTGCACATCAATAATGTCTTTAAATGGAATACAACCGTTTGTGACAAAGGATAAATGGATAGATAAATCTAATGAGTTAGCCTCGGAAGGGTTAAGGATTATGGGATTTGCATATCAGGAGTGTCCCGAGTTTAATTCTTGGGATGAAATTGAAAACAATTATGTTTTTATTGGAATGGTTGGCTTTATGGATGCCCCAAGAAAAGATGTTAAGGCGGCTATTCAAACATATAAGGAGGCAGGTGTCAGGGTTGTAATGATTACAGGTGACCATCCGAACACTGCCCGGAAAATTGCGGAAGAAATCGGTTTGATCGGTCAAGATGAATCACCATCAGCAGTAGTGCATGGACAGGCCCTTTTAACAGGGAACGGAATTCAACCGGAAGATGAATCACAAATACTTGAGGCCCGTGTATTTGCCCGAATGATTCCTGAGCAAAAGCTAGATCTCGTCAATTTTTATCAACGACATAATCAGGTGGTTGGTATGATTGGTGATGGTATCAATGACGCTCCTGCCCTGAAAAAAGCCGATATCGGTATAGCTATGGGTATCCGTGGATCTGATGCTGCCAAGGAGGTTTCCGATGTGATCTTGCTTGATGATAAATTTACCTCAACTGAACTGGCCATAAGGCAGGGCCGTTGTATTTTTCAAAACATTCGGCATTTTGTCGTGTATTTGCTCTCCTGTAACCTTGCAGAAATAATATCTGTAGCCGTCGCCACTCTTTCCTCTTTGCCAATTCCATTATTACCCTTGCAGATTCTGTTCCTCAATTTAGTTACTGATGTCTTTCCGGCACTGGCCCTTGGTCTGGGAAAAGGAGAACCCGCTATTATGAAGGAGGCTCCGAAGGATCCGAGAGAACCTATTGTGACGAGGAAGCTATGGCAGTCTATAGTGGTTTACGGACTTTGTATTACAGTTACTGTATTAGGAATTACGGCTTACGGATATTATATCAAAAACTTTTCGGCCTCGGTTGTAAACAATATGGCATTCTATACCTTAATTCTGGGCCAACTTTTTAATGTTTTCAATTTACCGGGCCGAAAGGTTTCCTTCTTTAAAAATGAGGTGGTGCGTAATGGATATGTTTGGGCAGCAATAATCTTATCTACCCTGATCATGGTGTTCGCTTATTTCTCACCACTTCTGAAACGAGTTTTGTCACTAATAGAACTCAACGGCGAACAATTTCAACTGGTATTTCTATTCGGATTTGGTTCTTTGATTCTAACTCAGATTGTTAAGCGACTTTTTA
>JABDPU010000007.1 GCA_013042625.1 Flavobacteriaceae bacterium
TGGTTGGCTACAAACTTGAAGATACTTTATCTGATCATGGAAGCGTCTCTCGTGGTGTTTGCCAGGCCGAAAACGGATTATTGGTTAGCATTGAAGAGCACACCAAAATTCATAGATCGAACGGATCGATTGTGGATGAAGACAGCGGAAGACATTTAGAAGCCAATACTATTGTTTCCATGAATTTCTGGATTTGTAATCCATCCATTTTTAGCTATATCACGGATTATTTCAGGAAATTCCTTTCAGACTCAGCAAACCACGAAAAGAATGAGATCTACCTACCCTTTGTAGCTCAGGAAATGATGAGTAACGGATTGATAAATATAGAGGTTATCAACGCCAAAAGTGACTGGTTTGGGGTAACCTATTACGATGATAAGGTCAATGCCGTAAAAACGCTTAAAGCTCTGACCGATGAAGGATTATATTCATCTCCATTATGGAATTCCTGATATAAATGAAATCTGAGCGGTTAACAGAGGTTTTAAATCACTTCGGAATCGCTACTGGGGAAATCGAGTTTTCTCCGGTTAAACATGGATTTATAAACGATGGCTTTTTTGTTGACCTGAATGGTAATACATCATACATCCTCCAGCGAATAAATACAAGTATTTTTAAGGAGCCCGAAAATCTACAATCGAATATAGATCGGGCCCTGAATTTACTTCACGACGCAAATTACAGCAAGCTTGAATTCGTAAGATCACCGGAAAACCAAACGCTTTATCAGGATGATTCAGGTTGGTGGCGACTGATGAAATTTATCCCTGAATCTGAAGTTCACGACATTCCTCCAAACCGGGAAATAGCCTTTGAGGCAGGACGACTTTTAGGCACTTTTCATAAATTGCTCGAAACGGAAACACCGGATTCCTATCATCCTATAATCCCGAATTTCCATAATATCGAATTCCGGTTCAAAGAATTTCAGCATGCTATGGATTTTGCAGATCACCTGACCTTAATGGACGCCCAGGACCAGGTTAATTTTGTCTATTCGAAAATACCACAAATGAAATCACTTGTATCTGCCGGACTGCCAACCAGGCTTTGTCATAATGATACCAAGTTGAATAATTTTCTATTTAGCCGTGACCACAAAGGGTTATGCCTTATCGATTTGGATACTATAATGCCGGGATATTTTTTTTATGACTTTGGAGATGCGGTCCGAACGGTTGTAAATCCTGCTTCTGAAAATGAAACCGATTTGTCCAGAATAGAAATTCGCCTGGATTATTTCGAAGCATTTATAAATGGATTCAATGATTCAGGTCTGATATTGAAACAGGAGGAGATTTCCAGTTTACCACCTGCAACTGCCTATATGCCTTTCCTGCATGGCATGAGGGCCCTAACCGACTACTTAAACGGCAATATTTACTACAAGGTTGATTATGCCGAACACAACCTCGACAGATGCAAGAACTTATTCCAATTCACAAAAATCGTTATGAATAACTTGTCTGAAATTGCAGAACTCAGCAACCGATTAAAAAAATAAAGCACAACAAATGTTGTGCTTTATCTAAACTTAGGTAATAAAATTTATTCACCACTCATTTCTTTGTTGTAAACCCATATTTCATCCCACCAGTTTGTAAATGTGGCATCACGCATATTTAAATGGCTCTGCCATGAGTTCTCATTAGCCTTTTCATAAGCTTCCCTGAAACTTCCCCATCCTTCATCAAATTCCGTCCAGTTTTTCCAAAATGAAATCGAGGCGAAATGTCGGCCGATATCTTTTCCCTGGATGAAATCATTGCTGTAAATCCCCCATGGATTTTCACCATCAAGTGCCTTAATGGCCTTGCTTACCCTTTCAAAATACGTAGAAAGATTAAATCCATTTCCTGGATTAACTTCCCAAATCCTGATAAACATGATGGGATGTGTTACCTCTTCAGATGGCATCATGGCGGTATTCTGAAAATCATTATTCCAGGTACTCCAGTATTCGATGGTCTGGATTTTTTTAATATTAGGCATGACATTATTCATCCAGTCTTCATCATGTCCTCCTTCCGATGGCCTGTCATCCATATGCTTGTAATTCATCGGGCCCATACTCCAGATTATATTGTTGGAATTAGGACCAGAGGAGATGTTGAATACTGACGCTTTGTGCACGCCATCTGAATGATACTTTTGATTATGGGCTCTCATGGCCTTAGTTAGTTCCCCAAGTTTGGAATTATCAGGGGTAATCATAATGTTTTCCCACATTGCATTGGAATCATCTTGAGCAAAAGTCGATTGACTAATGCACATAGCAAGAGCCAACAACATAATTGTTGATAAACGTTTAAAAATCATTTGTGTGAATTTGTTGGTTGGTTAAACACCCATTTTCAAATGGGCAATAAAGCAATTAATACGATAATCGTGATATAATAACCAAATGCTTAAAGCAATTGATTAAGATAGAGCTCGTATTTGGAGTCTCTTAGAAGATACGAAAAAAAATGGGAGTCCCTGGAATCAGGAATTCAGATGGCTTGCTAATTCATGGAATTTCAATGGTTTTCACCTCAAAGCCTTCATGTTGCCATTGAGTTATACCACCTTCCAAATCATAAATTTTGACGAAACCGGCTTCAATCATTTTTTTTGTGCACTTGGCCGTCCGACGACCAGAGCGACAATACACAACTACAGGTTTCGATTTGTCGAGTCCCTGAATGTCCTGTTCGAATGAATTAGAGAAATAGTCGATATTTTGAAAACCAGCGATATAACCATCCTTATATTCTTCCGGCGTGCGGATATCTACCAATTGAACATCGTCCATATTACGAAGATCCTGCATTTCCTGTGGTGAGATCATCTCAACTTCTTTGGGTGATTCCGGCTTACATGAAACCAGGACGAGAGATAAAATAAGAAGGTTGATAAAAATTTTCATATCTAATCTTCATTTTTAGTGGTAACAGGACCATGCCATTGCTCCATACCACCCATTAGGTTATACGTATATTTAAACCCTAATTGCTGCATAATATTGCATGCCTGGCCACTACGTTCTCCTACCCTGCAATATACATAATACGGCTTTTCCCAGTCCAGCAACTTAACTTGTTCGAGAAACTCATACCCCTTATAAATATCAATATGAACTGCTCCGGGGATCAAACCAAAGGCAACCTCAGCATCGGTCCTGACGTCCAGAATAACAGCTTCCTTATCAGACTTATAGCCATTCTGCCAGTCCTGCTGAGTTAAATCTGCCATGCAAATACTTAAAATTTAAATAGTTATTGCAATTAAAGAAAAGACGAAAAAAAACCCAAAGTGTTACAACTTTGGGTCATTATTTATTTTACTTTTATTGAACAACCGATAGCCCTGGTCTTCGTTTCCGGTACTTCCTTCCCTGCTAGTAAGGCATCAACGGCATTCTCAACATACTTGACCTTCACAGCAGCTGCATCCTGATAATTATCGTCAATGGCACCGATGTAACGCACTACATTACCTTGTTTGGACTTTTCCAATAAATAAACATGCGGCGTCTTGGTTGCCCCATATTGAGGATAGATCTCCTGGCCTTCATCAATCAGATAAGGGAAGGTAAATCCTTTAGCTTTTGCCCTTTTTTGCATATTCTCAAAACTGTCACCAGGTTTAATTTCTGTGTCATTTGGCATAATAGCAATAACAGGATATCCTTTATCAGCATATTTCTTATCTAATTCAATTATCCGGTCTTCATACTTCACCGCATACGGACAAGTATTACAAGTAAAAATGACAATAAATCCTTTGGCATCGGTATAGTTGGCCATTGAAACCATTTTACCATCAATGTTCTTTAATTTAAAATCTGTTGCAACATCACCAATATCATAACCTGGATTATCGGTAGAATTGGTAAAAGCTGAAGCCATCAAGACTACAGCAGCAAGCAATACAATTTGTTTCAGAGTTTTCATATCTATTCTAATTTTCGATAAACGTTCTTAATTCGTTAACCAGTTCCTCATAAGTAAATGACTTTTCGTAGAACTTTCGTCCGCTGCTGTTATAGATAATGGTAGCAGGGATAGCGCCTGTCCAGTCTTCATTAACCTTGGGAATCCATGTGTTCATATCAGGATCATTTAATGCAACAACCCTGGATTGAAGGTTCTTGTCTTTAATGTAGGGCTTTAACTTCTTATCATACTGACGGGGAAAATCCAGGCTGACCAACAATACTTCTACATTCTTCTCTTTATAATCCCGATTAAGCTGCTCGAAATATGGCAACTCTTTAATACAAGGGGCGCACCATGTTGCCCAGAAATTAACAACATAGGTTTTATCGTCATTCTGATTTAACAAGGGTTCGAGGCCATTAAAATCATATACTTCTAAATCATCGCTCTGTGCCGCATCTCCTGCCTCTTCTTTACATGCATAAAGACATAACAATAATAGTGAAAGTTTCAAAAATTTCATTGCTTAAAATTAATCAATCAGAAAATAGTATACCCTGATTTAACAGAATTTTAAAAATCCGTGAAAAAATCTGAAAAGAAATTGAGGTTTTATCATATAAAATTTTACATTTGTATATACAACTGTTGTATATACAAATGAACATTGAGCATGTTTTAAAAATAAGTTCGCCTATGCCCCCAGCAAAGAAGACGGTTGTTCATATGTTGTACACTGGCGATTTTGTCCTGAACAGGATCAATAGTGTCTTAAAACCCTTTGAATTAACAAGCCAGCAGTACAATGTGCTTCGCATTTTAAGAGGTCAGAAAGGAGAGCCTGTAACGCTGTCAACCATTCAGGAAAGAATGATCAATAAGAACAGTAACACTACCAGGCTTATTGACAAATTGGTGAGAAAGAAATATGTTTATCGTGAAATAGATAAGGAAAATCGAAGAAAACTAAAGATATATTTAACAAAAGAAGGACGATCGGTGTTGAATGAAATTGATCCCCTGGTTGACGAAGTTGAAGGAAAAACAACACGAAATCTGAGTGAATCCGAATTGATAACATTAAATGCCCTACTGGAAAAAATAAGACATTAATAGCATTTTTATCCCTAATTACATTTTTTGGTTAATAGCACGTAATTAGCAAAGAACTTCCGCTTACGAGCGGAAGTTTTTTTTAGCGCTTAAGTGAAAAATGTCCGCTAAAACTCCTGCCATCTGATGTTAGGGCCCTATACCAATAGTCTGAAGTCGGTAATGATAGTCCATTAAAATCTCCATTCCAACTATCGGAATAAGGCCTGAGCGTTTTCAGAAGCTTTCCGAAACGGTCATAGATATAAATAACCGTGAGTTGAAAAGTATCATCTTCATT
>JABDPU010000008.1 GCA_013042625.1 Flavobacteriaceae bacterium
CTTCAAGTTCTTCAACTAGTTCTTTCGGAAGATTATTCGAAGCACTTTTCAAATTGGATTCAAGTTGTGCCAGGGTTGTGTTTCCGGGAATCACAGTTGATACGGCATCATATGCCAGGCAAAATGAAATAGCTGTTTGAGATAAAACTCGGTCTTTACCTATAATAGTCTTGATTTTTTCAACCAACCCAGATCGGTTTTGGATATCAGACGCACTCCATCTGTCCCTGATATCATTGAATACACTTTCACTGTTATATTTGCCGCTCAACCAGCCTGAATCCAGCGGAATTTTTACAATAATGCCCACTTCTTTTTCTTTGGCCATTTGAAAGGCTCGTGCCGAATCCTGATGTAAAATATTGAAAAATGCTTCTATAACTTCAGAGTTCGTAGTGTCCATGAGAAGTTTCATTTCTTCATAGGTGTCCAGGGATGCACCATAGGCTTTTATTTTCCCTTCATCCTTTAATTCCTCAAGAATGTCATAATGCGGATTTCTATTTCCATCCAGATATTCGAAGGGCGGATTATGAATAATGAGAGAATCTACATAGTCGAATCGCAATCGGCGCAAACTGCCTTCAATTGATTCCCTGATATAATTGGCATTATAATTAGTGACTCCGGTATCGGTATGACCAAATTTAGTATTTACAACTATTTTAGACCTGTCTTGATTTAAAAGAGCTTTTCCAAGCCTGACCTCACTGGTGCCGTTACCATAATTTGGTGCTGTATCGATGAAATTAACACCATGATCAATAGCCTGATGAACCATTGTAATGGCCTCTTGTTCCGTCATGCTTTGCCAACCCGAGTTCACTCCGAGTTGCCAGGCTCCCAATCCGATTTCTGATACCAGTGGAGAGCTTTTTGTGTATTTTCTGTAATTCAAAATATTACCTACTAATTAAATTCAATTTTCATATGCAATAGTCCGAGTTCATCAGTGTATTTAATTCATTCTACCCTCAATATCAAGAGGGTCCTTATAATCTATTTAGTGAGAATCAGAACGTAAACATCATCTGCTCCACCATTTGACCCCTGACCCTGATCGATAGTTAAGGTACTATTGTTGAGATCTAT
The DNA here is from genome assembly GCA_013042625.1 of Flavobacteriaceae bacterium. Taxonomy (GTDB): domain Bacteria; phylum Bacteroidota; class Bacteroidia; order Flavobacteriales; family Flavobacteriaceae; genus SHLJ01. The sequence continues at coordinate 1,093 of JABDPU010000008.1, forward strand.
CTTACCGAACTCATTGTTTTCATATATCCCGGCCCCATCAATGACCAAAAAAGTATTCCCGCCCGATTCATTAATGGAGAACTCGTATTCCCCTTCCTGAAGTGGGAGGAAAGAAGACCTCATATCATCGGCATCCAGGTTAGATGTCACCGAAACCATCATGGTATTCGAGTTGTAATCCCATATGACTTCACCTTCGCTAAAATCGAAATCAACTCCGGCAAAACCACCACTCAGACTGGATAAATTCCAAGAGCCATTCAGCTTATCAGAAAAACTCAGGGTTTTATTCTCCTCTGTGCATCCACCCGTCAAAATTAGAAGAGTAGCCAGAAGTATAGTTCGAAAAGTTTTCATACTATTAATTTACGAAATTATGGCAAAAGAAAGATTGGAAAAGGGCTTAAACCCTATACAGTAAGTGAATCATAGTATCATTCAAATACTATTTCATCCAGGTAGATCTCATGTGAGAATCCATCAGATGATGAAAAGAAAACGAAACCGGACCTGATACAACTCATGTCCGTCTTTTTTACTTTGATCGTATATTTTTTCCATTTATTAGTAATAAGTATCTCTATGGTTTTTTTACCACTGTCGGGGAATGGTTTGTCCTTGTCTATCAGTCCGAATCCCGCTTTGGCATTTACCTCCGGACCATCTGATTTGGCCCAAAAACTGAGGGTTCTAGCCCCACTCAAATCATAACCTCCAAGGATATCACCCCAGTCATTGGCAGGGTCGACAAAGCCTACACCATACCAGTCGCTGTTTGCCTTATAACTTATTTTAACAGCTGTTTTCCCCGAATACACATCTTCTGTATTTTTCAGATCCACTTCAATAGCCTCGTAATTACCCATATATCCTGAAGGTGTATAGGGGAGATCACTCTTGTCATCGTAAACATAGAAAGGAAAATTCACCTTTGGAACCAGGTATTTTCTTTTACTGGCTTCAACATCGGAAACAAGAACAGTTGTAGAAGCAATACCCATGTTGTTGTATGAATCTGTAACACTGGCATAGATCTTTATGGCTCCATGTTCTTCGGGTAATTGAATTTCGAATCCATCTTCCGGATTTCCACGGAAGTTTAATTCAAGTAACTGATCGCGTCTTTTCCTGCTTCCGGTTCTCTGATTATAATGAAAACTATATTGAAGTTCGCCGGATTCGATATCGCTGGCCTCCATTTCAACCGGAATCCAGGTCAAGCTTTTAAAGCTGCCTTCAGGCAAACTAAACAATGAGATTTCGGGCGTATTATCCAAGGGTTTTTGTCCGGTGTATGCCTCCCGAATAGCCCAGTATTGAGGCCTTGTTGATCCCTTATGGTGCGTAAATAGCCATGGTGAGATAAAGTTTTTTCCGTTGGAATAATGAAAAATATAAACTCCGAGGCATTTGGGTTTCGGACTGATCCAATCCCTGTAGCCATTTACAATCGCTTTGTACTTCTGCTCATCGGATGGTTCGACCTTAATACCATTTTCTTCTTGCCGGATATCCCATTCACCTGTCACTCCGAATTCAGTAATGATATACGGCTTGTCAATTCCTCTTTTTCTTAATTCTTCATTCAGAAAACCAGCGCCTGGGCCATAACTGTTCAATCCATAAATATCAATGGAAGGCACATACTTCTGCCACCATTCCAGTCCGAATGTCCAGGCCTCCACAGAGGTGATTGGATGGTTAGGATCCAGTTCCTTTATTCTGCTGCAGATGGATTCCAGGAAGAGAGAATAAGCTTTTTTCTCTTCATCGGTTGCGGTGTTCAGGTAAACTTCATTTCCAATCCCCCATGTTAAAACCGCGGGATGGTCTTTATATTTCTGAACGGTCTCAATAGCATTATTAAGCATAACATCCTTACCGGCTTTATCCTTCAGATAATTAAAGCTATCGTCGTCCTCCATGCCGGGCCGGCCATGTCGCATCCAAATACCGACCATAACTTTAATATCATACTTATGAGCAGCATCCAACAGCTGTGGGGTATTTTCACCTGTGGCCCAGGTCCTGATGGTATTAACACCCAGTGACTTTAGATCTTGAAAATAAAGATCGTAATTGGCTACATCCTTGTCATAGCCAAAGGTGGCACCTTTGATCTCAAAAGGTGATCCATTCACTACCATGGTCCATTTTCCATCTGTTTTTATAACACTGGTCTGGGCATAAAGCGTATGAGTATAAATGATGAATAATAGATATGCAGTAATCCTTAACAGTTGTTTACCATAAATTCCTTTGTAATTATAACGATTAATCATTTTCTGAATTCATGTTTAACCCAATCTACCTCCATTACCCATTCACCTGTCATGGGAGAATCTGTGATCTTGGCAAAGTTTAAAATTGCGAACATGGGCTCCGGGTATTTATCACCCTCACCAATATTTCTATGTACTTCCTTATCATCTAATCGATACACAAGATCACTGCCTTCCCATTCTACTGAATATTCATGAAATTCATTTAGTGTAGTGGGCTTATCGGTTCGCAGGGTCCACCAGTCACCTTTATCACATTCACCGAGACTTTTAATGGCTCCTGTGGTGAAGTGGTTTTCCTTAGCATCGCCATGATGCTCAAAAATATCGATCTCACCCGATCCGGTCAATGGCCAGCAGATGTTTTCATCGGCTTCCTGAACCGGAGGTTCATTATTCTGAGCACCAAGGATCCACCAGGCTGGGAACATACTGGACTCACTTTTACCTTGAATCCTCAATCTCGCTGTCCATTTACCCTTTATGAACTCCTTTCGGTTTTTAGAAACTATGCGTCCGGCCATATATTCTGTATCCGGGTGCTGTTTACCATGCTTATCCATGTTATCACAGCTGCGCTTCTCGCCAATATTAACAACTTTTACTTTTAAGGTACCCTCACTCACTTCCCGTGTGCCATATTCACCATCAGGGACATAGCACTGTTTTTCATTATTAACCCATATCCTTTGATCTTGCCAGTTTTCAGGGTTGAACGTATCGAAGTCATCCAGAAAGTCCACTTGCCAGGTTTCCATTTGTGCTGTAGAATCTTCTTTTTGTTTAACGCCCTTTTTACAGCCTAGAAAAACAATTGATAAGAGGATAATTAATGACCATGTTTTCATATTATTAAGGTTTGTTGAGATATTATTAATAAGTTTTAATTCTCTTTTACATCATACTTCCTTTGTAATTCCTCCCAACTCTCTTGTTGAATTTCCTTAATCAGTCCAATATTGATCACATCGAATGCCGGATGATCTTTAGGTAGCATAAAACTTTGATAATGTTCTTTAAGGGTAAAAGGAAGTAATTTAACTTTTTCATTTAAAGATAATCGATTGATATAGTACTGTAGTACCGTGCGATCATAAAGTAATACATCATTTTCTTTTTTAGCAAGAGCCCTGAGGGCAAGAATAGGGGACCCATACGTCATATTGATGGGAATATTTTCCTGCAACAATAATTGTTCACCACTTGTGGCACCAATGGCCGATACCTTTTCAACCATCCGGATATCTTCTGCTGTTTTTATGTCGGTTTGTAGTCCGCTTATGGTTAAACTTGATGCAATGCCTGCTGTAAAACTCGATATTATTATTACGGCTGTGAACATCCAAACAATGGCAATAGCTTTCCCTAAATTCGATTTGGGCGATTTATCACCATAACCCACTGTCGTCATGGTCACTGCCGACCACCACAAGCCGTCGAATAAACCCAGTAGTCCGGGACGGAATTGAAATTTATTATGTGATCGTTCAACCAGCCAAAGAAAAAATCCGAAAACGAATATTATAAGAATGAGAAGCAGTACAATTTTAAAGAATGCAAACGAAAAAATATTACTAATAAAAACGCTGAGTGTAGACCGATTCAGATAGGGGATAGCAACTCCGATACTTGAAATAAAATAAGGTTGTGTCATATCGAACTTTTCAACCCTTAGGTCATTCACATCCATTGGGTTAATGGTGATATCAACTTCTTTATATTCCAAACGTTTTAAAATTCCGATAAAATCAGAGTATTGTTCGTATCTAAAATTCAAATTTGACGACCTGGCAATATTCTCCCATAATTCGATACTTAAGCCTTCAAACTGATTATCATCCGTTTTTATCACAAAGGGTGGACTATGGTAAATTCCAACTATAAGTGTATCATTGGCCTGGGCATAGTTCTGCTGATTATTTCCAAAAAGCAGTAATACTATGAATGTATAAACCAATTGTTTTCTCATAGTTGTTTTGTTAGGTCATCATGAATCGAAAAGTAAATGAATTGGGCTAAAATCCTGAACATCAGCAGGTCATTGGTGTCAAAATCATTTTTCCTAATGCTATAGGCACAGAGTACAACAGGCTGATCGTTTCCAAGTTTAAATGGAATAAATATTAATGATTTGAAGCGATAGGCTTCTTTTTCCTGAATATATAAGCCGTGTTCTGATTCAAAATCATTAATCAGGACTTCTTGATCATTGGCCATAGCCCAGCAGGTAAGGCTATTTTTAATATTAAATGGTTTACTTCTGAAGGTAAAACCACTGTGCTCCTGGTCGGAAAATCCTTTATGAATAATTTCATTTCTTTCTTTAAAGGCTATTTCAAACGCATTGATATCTTCCGATTTATTCACTGCTTTGCTCATGGCTTTGATGATGTCATTCCATGAGGCCTGTTTCGGTATTTCTTTTATAAACAATTCTAAATTTTCGATATTCAAATTGGCGTTTGTGAGTTCTGCTTTTTGTTCATCAAATTCCCGTATCTTCTGCAGAAGTTGCTCCTCCTTATTTGCAAGTTTTTGATGGGAGTATTTCAAGACGTTCTGCAATCTTTTGAAACGCCTTTTCACATAGAATCTAAAGTAATAAGAAACCAAAACGATCACCAACCCAATGGCGCCATAAATAACCCATCTTTGCAAGTACCATGGCACGAACACATTAAACTGTATTTCTGAGGGAATACTCCACTGGTAACCTCCTGGCTGTCTTGCTCTCAATTCTAAATAATAATCACCAGGTTCAATATCATGTAATTTAAGTGAATTGTTATCTTCTACGAATTGCCAAAACTCCTCTTCTAACATGATATGCCGGTCCTCCTTACGCAGCAATCGGTATTGGAATTGAACATTCCGTGCAGGAAATGATAAATTGGTAAATTCAACCTGAATTTGCTGATTTTTCTTGATACTGAATGCATCATCAAACCCTTCTGAAACCTTTTCGCCTTGAATGATGATTTTTCTGATTTTAGGCGGTTTTGAATAAGGGAGGGACGCTGCCGAAATTCTGGAGTATACCAGACCCTCAGCTGTACCAGCCCAAAGTCGACCGTCCTTATCCGTTGTAATACACCTGTAGGCGCTGATTACGGCCGGCAACCCTTCCAGTTCACCTAAAGCTGTTGAAGTATTTTGCTGATGAAATACGAGCCCTTTGGTGGCTGTCGCAATCCATATATTGTTGTTTGAATAATGCGTGACTCCTCTTACTTCTTCCTGTCCGAGTAAATCGTTTTCGATCAGCGAAATACTTTCAGAATCGTATCGAAGCAAACCATCTGTTGTAGCCAGCCAAACAATGCCTCGGTCATCAATGGTCAGGTCGTGAGCTTCAAAATTCAGGACAGCTTCAAATGGTAGTTCTGGACTAAGATTTACAAACCGATCCTCCTCAGGATTATATTTATATAAATAGCTGTTTTCACCGATACCTACCGCATAAATTTCTCCACGAGAACTTTCCTTAATTGCAAGCACCCTGCTGGAAAAGCCCTTGGTCTCATCGTAATTTATAACATCTCCGTTTTCGTTAATCATAGCAACACCTACGATTGGTTTGCCGACAGGAGCCTGGCAAAACCAGAGTTTCCCCTTTTTGTCGGGAAAGAGATAGAATATAGCCTCACCACGATTATGAAAATCATAACGTTTAACGATTTGATCATTTTTGTATTTGAGCAGTTCAACTCTCGGGGTGACCGTTGTAACCCATGTGAATCCATTTACATCTTGAGCCACGGCATTGGCTTGAAGGCCATCATAGATCGACCTGGCAACAAATTCATCTTCTGCCGGGGATATTTCATATAGGTAATTCATGGGAGACCAGGCTTGCCCCTGATTGCCTATGGCGATGCTAATGGGATTGTTCATCGGAAGATTCTCAACCATTTTAAAGAATCGTTGCTGGAGCAGCCAAAGTCCTGTTTCAGAACAAATCCAGATCATATGGTCATCACTGGAGTCATCTTTCCTGACATAAATCTCGTTGATATAACCGAAGTTCAATTCTTCTACCCGATGTGCCTCGTTAGCCCCATAAATTTTTTCAGGAGGGCTATTCAAATCAGAAAACTTAAGTAACTTCCCCTTCCTTGTTCCTACTATAAAATGACCATGATCATCTGCATGAATTGCAGAAACGAAATCGTTCTCAATGGAAATGGTTTTGATGAGTCGAGGATTACTTCCCTTGATATCATACACATGAAGTACATCGCTGCCAATCAACATCAGTTCGTTATGAACAAGCATGGTACTTCCATTATTAATCTCCATTTTTTTTTCAAAAGAATCGGTTGACTCATTGAAATAGAATAAGCCGTCTAATGGACTTAAAACCCATATCCCGTTTTCAGAGTCGGCTTGCATTGAAAGTGTTTGAGCTTGATCTGATTCATTAAACCTGAAGGTTTTAAAGCCTTCTTCACTTATCCGGCCAATAGTATGGTTTGATTGACTTATCCAGATTCGCTCTTTTTCATTAATCAGGATATCATTAGGATAGAAGGGCAAGGTGTCGTTTTCTTCAATACTGCCTTCCAACAACACATTCACCCTGGGTTTACTATTTATATCTTCAATTTCATAGATGCCCAGATCGTTAACAAAGAAGAGATTATCATCATGAGTTTGCAATTGATGAATAAATTGACTCCTAGTAAGGAGGCTGTAATTATCATAGTGAATTCCGTCAAAGCGATAAAGTCCATTTTCACTCCCAATCCAAATAAATCCTTCATTGTCCTGAACTACAGTTGAGACCTTATCGAAAGGTGCTCCGGATGTTGAATTGTACTGAACATAGCCATATTGCTGACTATAAATATGAATGCTAAATGCACAAACGAAAGTGAGAATAAACGCTCTGTACGAAATTCCAAACATGAATAACTAAGATAGGAAAAAAACAGCCTAAAGTGTTAATTGTTTTGATTCGATTTTGAGCACTAATTTTGGTTTTTAATATGAGATTAATAAGGAAAATTACAATGATTTCAATTGTTATTTACCTGGATGTTATCCAATTAGTAATTATCTCTTTGACTTTAGGTGAAAATGAAGAAGGCAAGAAAATGTATTCAATTGGGTAAAAATGTATTTTTTCAAAAGTATAAATTGCTCATAATCAAATAATAAGTTAGTATTCTTTGAGCATTAGCATGAAACACGGCAGCTGACTTTTATCATTTTTATATAGGCTTATATTCCATAGTTTTATCGAGTTATGTGGCATGCTGCATAACGCATATCAAAACTTATATCATGGCAAAAGTCAAAGGAGCTATTGTAGTTAATACAGAAGTGTGCAAAGGGTGTGAGGTTTGTATTCCTGTATGCAATGAAAATGCTATAGGGATGTCTCAAAATGTGAACCGAAAGGGTTACCACTATGCCTATATGAGCAATCCTGAAGCCTGCAACGGATGCACCAATTGCGCTATTGTATGTCCGGACCGTGCGATTACTGTATATCGCGTTAAGGTTCCGACTGATTCTCACCAAATTCAATCTCATGGCTGAATTAAGATTAATGAAAGGAAATGAAGCATTGGCCGAGGCTGCTATAAGAGCCGGTGTTGATGCTTATTTCGGATATCCCATTACACCCCAATCTGAAGTCATAGAACACTTGATGGCCGAACGCCCGGAAGAACGTACAGGAATGATCGTACTCCAGGCTGAAAGTGAAGTGGCGGCCATCAATATGGTTTATGGAGCCGCAAGTGCCGGAAAACGGGTCATGACCTCATCCTCAAGTCCGGGTATATCTTTGAAACTTGAAGGTATTTCTTATTTGGCCGGAGCCGAATTGCCGGCCGTAATTGTTAATGTGGTTCGTGGCGGACCCGGCCTTGGAACGATTCAGCCTGCACAATCAGACTACTATCAAGCCGTGAAGGGCGGTGGACATGGTGATTACAAGCTGTATGTACTTGCCCCGGCTTCAGTTCAGGAAATGGCCGATTTTGTGCCAGATGCTTTTGAAATTGCGTTTAAATACAGAGCGCCTGTTATGATCCTTTCCGATGGAATGATCGGGCAGATTATGGAGAAAGTAGAGCTGAAAGACCAGGTTGAGCGACTTACCGATGAAGAGATCACTGAGAAGTATGGCCATTGGGCCACAATTGGTAAGAAAGGAAGGAAAGAGCGAAACATAATTACTTCGCTTTATCTGAATCCCGAGGAACTGGAAGAACGGGTAAACAAACTCGTAAAGAAGTATGAGAAAATGGAAGAGGAGGACCTGCGATATGAAATGATTGAATGCGAGGATGCCGAATATCTTATCGTAGCCTATGGATCCAGTGCCAGGATTGCACAGAAAGCCGTTCAATTAGCCCGTGAGAAAGGAATTAAACTGGGCTTACTCCGGCCAATAACATTATTCCCATTCCCGAAAAAGCAGCTACTAAAGCTATCAGATCAGGTAAAAGGAATACTGAGCATGGAGCTTAATACCGGCCAAATGGTAGATGATGTGAGACTGTCAGTGGAGCATAAGGTTCCTGTTGAACACTATGGCCGATCAGGGGGGATTATTTACACCCCGGAAGAAATATTAGAAGTATTGGAAAAACGAATTATCAAAGATGGAAGTATCAGACATAATAAGACCGGAGAACCAAGTCTTTTGTAAAACCGGATTAATGACCGATAATGCCCTGACCTATTGTCCGGGTTGTGGTCATGGCACAGCACATAATATTACCATGGAAGTCCTGGAGGAATTGGGTATTGGTGATGAAACTATTGGTGTGGCCCCGGTTGGCTGTTCGGTTTTTGCCTATGATTTTATGAATGTAGATATGACCCAGGCACCACATGGACGTGCACCTGCTGTAGCTACAGGGATTTCAAGAACATGGCCAGATAAATATGTATTCACATACCAGGGTGATGGTGATTTGGCGGCTATTGGTACTGCCGAAACCATACACGCCTGCAACCGTGGTGAAAATATTGTCATCATTTTTGTTAATAATGGTATTTATGGTATGACAGGAGGCCAGATGGCACCGACTACCTTAGAAGGTATGCGTACTTCAACCTCGCCTTACGGAAGGGAGATCGAGAGCATGGGATCACCGATTAAAATGTCGGAACTGGTGGCACAACTGCCGGGAACTTATTTTGTGACCAGGCAATCGGTTCATACCCATAAGAATGTAAGGAAAGCTAAAAAAGCAATTAAAAAAGCTTTTGAAAATACACGATTGAGAAAGGGATTGTCATTTATTGAAATTGTTTCCAATTGTAATTCAGGATGGAAAATGACACCCAATGAATCAAATGAATGGATGGAAGAAAACATGTTTCCGATGTTCCCTCTGGGCGATATTAAAGTTAATGGTAAACTAAAACAGGCATCATGACACAGGAAATTATTATAGCGGGTTTCGGCGGACAAGGTGTTTTGTCTATGGGAAAGATTTTGGCTTACTCCGGCATGATGCAAGGAGAGGAGGTGAGCTGGATGCCTTCTTACGGACCTGAGATGCGCGGTGGTACAGCCAATGTGACGGTAATTCTTAGTGATGACCGCATCAGTTCTCCTTATCTTAAATTGTATGATACAGCTATTATCCTTAATCAGCAGTCATTAGACAAGTTTGAGAGTACCATTAAACCAGGAGGTGTTTTGATTTATGATCCCCAGGGAATAACGCATCACCCAAGCAGGACTGACATCGATATATATCAGGTGGAAGGGCATAAACTGGCCTCTGAAATGGGTAACCGCAAGGTGTTTAATATGATTGTTTTAGGCGCATTTCTAAAGATTAAACCCATAGTGGACCTGGACAATGTCATGGAAGGCCTGAAACGTTCACTTCCCGATCGATATCATCACTTATTACCGCTCAATGAGGATGCTATCAGGAAAGGCATGAAAAGTGTTATAGATTATAAGTCCGAAAACCAGCTGATGTCTGAACAGCACTGATGATCACTGGTCTCTAAAACTGCTTGAATTTTATTGAAATGGTTCTTGTTCTTCTGAATCTCTTTCGGCTTGTACAAGATATTTAATAATAACCCCAATATCCCTGTTTCGGGTTACTTCTGAAAATAACTCAGCTCCCGGACCCTTGGCGAACAGGGGAACGACCTCTGCGGTGTGATCCTCAGTCGCCCATTTGAGTCTTAAATTTGGATATTCATCAAAGTCTGATATTGCAGCCAGGCCACCGGTTTCATGATCGGAAGTAAAAATAAACAATGTTTTTTCGTCCTGCTCTACAAATTGCTGGATTCCGGCAATGGTCTTCTCAATGGATTTCAAGCCTTTAAATACCCTTTTTGAATTATTTTCATGAGAGGCGGCATCCATTTCTTCGCATTCAACGAGAAGAAAAAAGGGACTTTCCAGCTGAGATAAATGTTGTAAAGCGATATCGGTCAATTGAGGAAGATTTGGAGAAGAATCTAAATTTTGTACCTGGTCTTCATCAAAGACCGCAGCAATGGGTTTAGTTTTGTCCTGAATGGATTTAATACTCAGGGATTGATCAAGAAGTTGAAATCGTGTTCTTAAAATTTCAAGTGTTTCATCCTCCTCAGGAACTTCATCTTCACCAAGGTCCTCAAGTTCTCCAATTAACAGGTCTAATTGACTGGCTGCCAACTGCTGAAGAATATCCCTGGCATTATCCTCATTTGTGGTGTGAGTGGCAAATGCAGCCGGAGTACCATCCCAGATATATGAGTCGGTAACAATACCGGTTGAGAATTGGTTTTCTGAAGCAATTGCACAAAGGCTCTCAAGCTTATCACCATTTATATCGATACCAATATGTCCAAAATTTGTTGATGTGCCGGTAAACATTGCAGTGGCTGATGCTTCTGAATCGGTGAGTGGGCCATAGACCGATCTCGCGTCATGCCAACCTTTAATATCGAACGCATTCCAAACAGAAGTTTTGTTTTCAGATTGGAGCGTCATCATGGCCAGGGACAAATGACTAAAGCCAAACCCGTCAGCAACAAAGAATATGATATTCTCAGGTAGTACTGCAGATGAAGAGGAGATACTGTTCTGAATTTCTGTTCCCGGCGAAAATTCAATTTCTGAAGAAGGTATATCAATGCTGATCTTAAATATACTTTTCAGGCTAAACAGAATGACCAATATGATCAAGGTTGTAAGGAGACTCGTTTTTTTCCATGCTTTCATACCCAACGAACTTAAAAGGAGAGTTGAAGTAATTTAGCAAAAAAAGGGCTTCGGTTCTATTTTCCTAGTAGTTTTCAAACCCTTGGGAACTTCCAGATACAACATTGGCATAGAAGTATGAGCATCGCCTGAAGAATCATGAGGTCCTTTGCACTTCCTGAGCTTTAACCGCGCTAAATGCTGCAATAGTTTCGCTGATATCTTCTTCAGAGTGATTAGCGGTAGAAACCAGCCTGAAAAGAATCGTTCCTTTTGGTACCACCGGGTAGATGACCCCTGAGCAGAATATATTATGTTCCTCTCTGAGGGAAATCAAAGTTCGCCTGGCCACATCGATCGATCCTGAGAAATAAACCGGGGTAATAGGGGATTCACTCTTTCCAACATTAAACCCGATATTCGAAAGGCCATCACGTAATGCATGTGCTGTATTCCAAACTTTTTCCCGTCTGAAATCATCCTTTTTTAATTTATCAAGTCGATTTATGGCACCCTTGGTTAGTACTATTGGGAGAGATTTCGCAAAGACCTGCGAGCGAATATTATAGTAAAAATATTCAATAACTTTTTTATCGGCGGCGATAAAGGCACCAATGGAAGCCATAGACTTTGCAAAGGTTGAAAAATAGAAGTCTATACCATCTATGACGCCTTGTTCTTCAGCTGCGCCGGAGCCTCTTTTTCCCAACACCCCAAAGCCATGGGCATCATCTATAAATAATCTGAATTTAAAACGTTCTTTCAGGGCAACGATCTCCTTTAATTTACCCTGTTCGCCTTTCATACTGAAAACGCCTTCACTGATGACGAGGATACCGCCATTGGTTTTGTCGGCTAATTTTTCAGCTTTGAGAAGTTGCTGTTCCAGGTGATCGATATCATTATGTTTGAAAACCATTCGTTTACCGAGATGTAATCGAACGCCATCCATAATACAGGCATGAGATTCTTCATCATAGATCACCACATCTCGCCTTGTGAGAAGCGCATCAATAGAAGAGAATACACCCTGGTATCCGAAATTGAATAACATAGCGGCCTCCTTACCAACAAAATCGGCAAGATCTCTTTCAAGTTTTTCATGAGCCTCCTGGTTCCCCGACATAATTCTTGAACCCATAGGGTAGGCCATTCCATATTCTTGGGCTAATTCGGCATCGGATTTTGCAATTTCGGGATCGGTTGCAAGACCGAGATAGTCATTCAAACTCCAGACAATTTTCTCCTTACCATTAAACATCATCCTTGAACCCAGTTTTCCTGTCAATTTCGGAAATGTAATATAACCATGTCCTTCCTTTGCCACATTTCCAAATGCTCCTTTTTCCAACACCAGATTGTCTAAAATGTCCTTTACCATTATTCTTTATTTAGTTTGCAAATAACCGACTTTCATATACATAAACCAAAAGCGAATGTCCTCCTTTTTATTTTCCCAGAAATGATAAGTCTCAAACCCAAGTCGCTCATAGATTAGTTTATGTCTTATACTGGAGGTTTCAAGGCAAATAGGAAGGTTTAGTTTCCTTGCCTTTTCTATAACCTTGTTCTTCAGTTCAAATCCTACATTTTGTTCTTTTGGTATAACGCCTAAAAACCAGAAATAGATATAATCCTTGAATTGAGATCTGACTTTTTTCCGGTACGATTCTCGCTTAAGAATTTTAGGCAGATGTGATAGGCGTATTGAAGTAAGAACAAACCTAAGTTGATAATAGAGTTCAGTAAATGAAAAACGGGATTTTGAATTTTGGTAGCAAAGGGCAATGCCATCTTTGCTATCAGCGATATATGCACCTTGAGAACGTAAGGCTTTTACAAAGGCATATTCAGCTAACTTTTTTAGCTCCTGTGGTTTCTTCCCGCCATGTTTCAACAACCAGCAAACTCCATGATTACTCTTAAATGTGGAAGCGATTATGCCTGCAGCTGTTTCGATATCATTAATTGAACAGCTACGTACAATCGTTTTTTTATGCCTACCTGACAACTCTTGGGAAGAATCGATCAAGGAACTTGTTAATTGATTTCTGGACATCATTTCAGAATTCAATATATATTCAAAAAAAGATAAGTTAATTGTATGTTTCAGAATATGATTTTAGTCATGCAAGACTGATGGGTTATATCACGGAAAATATTTTGTTCAAGAATCAAAGCATTTGTGCCTTCAGAGAAAAATTGGTTTGTAGTAATTCAAATGAAATCTTCTTCATTTTTCACCCGGTTTCAAAGTAAAATTCAGAATGTTGAAGTATCTTTATAGATCGTATTTTTTCGTATTATTTCAAATAGTTTTAATGAAAATACGCGATCTAAAAAACCTGATAAATGAATCACAAAATTTTTAAATTGTCACTTGTTGTGACCATGCTCGTCTTCACGTCCTGCATTAAGGAGAAGAAAGCGGATGAACCTTCAAATAAAATGGAAACCTCTAAGATTTATTCCGGAAAAGCGATGACTCACGATTATGATCAAAAGATCGACAGCATTATTGTTCAAATGACGCTGGAAGAAAAAATAGGCATGCTCCATGGAACGAGTATGTTCACCACATCTGGAGTGGAGCGTTTGGGCGTTCCCGAATTAAAGATGGCTGATGGCCCTTTAGGAGTTCGTGAAGAAATTTCAAGGGATTCCTGGGCACCTTTAGGGATTGACACGGATTTTGCGACCTATTATCCGGCAGGTGGCGGATTATCTGCTACCTGGAACCCTGAATTAGCTTATCTCTTCGGAACCAGTGTAGGAGAGGAGTCGCGTGCAAGGGATAAGGATGTATTACTATCCCCTGCAATCAATATTATCAGGACGCCACTTGGTGGCCGGACCTATGAATATTTTAGTGAGGATCCATTTCTGAATAAAAAATTAACTGTCCCATTTATAGTTGGATTACAGGAAAATGATGTCGCAGCCTGCGTCAAGCATTATGCGGCAAACAACCAGGAAACCAACAGGGATTTTGTGGATGTTCAGATCGATGAACGCACACTTCGTGAAATTTATTTACCGGCTTTTAAAGCAGCGGTGGTTGAAGCCAAAGCCCATAGCATGATGGGTGCTTACAATAAATTCAGGGGAGAATACCTATGTGAAAATAGCTATATGCTGAATGATGTGCTCAGAGATGAATGGGGATTTGAAGGTATTGTGATCTCCGACTGGGCTGCGGTGCACACTTCTGTGAATTCATTGAATAGTGGATTAGATATTGAAATGGGTACGCCCAAGCCTTTTAACGAGTTCTTTTTGGCAGATCGCTTGTTGGATTCTGTAAATGCAGGAAAAATTTCTGAAAAGGAAATCGATGTTCATATCAAACGAATCCTTCAGGTGATGCATACTTTAAAAAGAATGGGCGGAGAAGATCGCGCTAAAGGAAGTATCAATACCGAAGCCCATTTTAAAGACGCCTATGATATTGCTGCGGAATCAGTTGTCCTACTGAAGAATGAAGATGAGTTGTTACCCATTAATGCAGAAAGTATTAAATCTGTTGCAGTTATCGGGCACAATGCGATGAAGAAAAATGCTTTAGGAGGCTTTGGTGCTGGTGTAAAGACCAAAAGGGAAGTTACACCATTAGAGGGAATGCAAAACAGGCTCCCGGAATCGGTAAAAATCAATTATGCTGAAGGATACCAGGAGCGCTATGCGCCGAAGAAAGAATCAATATTTGGTGAGGTTACTCA
>JABDPU010000281.1 GCA_013042625.1 Flavobacteriaceae bacterium
TTTTCCAGGCCCATCCCAATTCAACAAATCCGGAACCAGCCAGTTTATACGGTGAGTCGTCCAGGTCCTCGCCATCTATTAAGGCATTATTAAACCCTATGGCAAATACCAAATCACTGGTCGTTCGTTTATCATACCGTCTTGGCTTGTCATTATTTCTCTTACCGAAATAGATGAAATCATCATTCGTCTCATCATCTCCGGACCCGCCAATTCGAATATAATAAGCAGTACTGTCTGTTTCCATGTCTACTCTTTCATTGCGATTGAGCAAGGCAATTTTATTATCGATTATCGCTACGCGATTCTCAATATTGGCTGCATGCTTTTCGGCTGCCTGGTTCTTTAATCGTTCGGATTCTTCACGGGAAATTTCTCCACGATCTAACCGCTTATTGATCGCTTCAACCTCAGCCCTTAACAGATCCCTTTCATGGGCTTTTATGCGTTCCTTTTCCTTTTCGAGAATTTCAATTTTTACATTAGTCTGCTTATCATCGGGCTCCTGGGCATATGTTAGCTGTATTGATAGCGCGATTATCGCAACGGTTATTATTCTTGTAATGGTTTGCATAACTGTTCGTTTTTTGAATGACATTAAATGATTATTTATTGATTAATGATTGATGATCAATTGTTACGTTCGGCCACTGCGGTTTTTACACTCTCATAGCCGTTTACCAGAGCATCGAAGACTTTTGCCCTGAACGAGCCATCCAGGTCATCTTCCACCTCCTGCAATAATGAATATGCTTTTGATTTATCCGGTTTTATAGCATGCGTTTCTTTCCTGCCTGCCTTATCCAGTGCTTTTTTCAGTAGTTGATCTACCTCTTCATTAAGAGCATCTGCAGCGTCTGATTTATTTTCATCTAAATTGATACCCACGACCTCTGCAGACTGTTCAGTTGTACTATTTTCAACTTCGGAATTTTCATTTGAGGGGTCCTCAATATTCTGAAAAGCAAACTGGGTTTCTTCAATTTTAGCAGATGATTTTTCAATTTTTTCCTGGGTACTCTCAGCTGTTTCGGTTAAGGCAACCTCCTTATTTTTTTGTGGCGCTTCACTTTCCGTGACTAATTCCTCCTGGGCCTGGATTTCTTCAAGCGGTTGATCTTTCTTTACAACAGCATCGATCTGATCCACTGCTGGAATCTCGGTATCAACAACGGGTTGTGAATCGATGGATGTATCCTCCTTTTGCGTCCAATTTATAATCAGTAAAACAACGACTGCAGCTGCTGCCAGTCCCATCCACCAGAACGGCCCTTTCGATCGGTTGGGAGCGGTTTCATCTAATCGATTGCTCAATTTCGTCCAGGCTTCCGGGCTCGGATTGATTTTCCGGGCTTCCAGTTTCTGTTTCATTTGTTCTTCCATCTTAAGGGGTGCCATGACGTTTTTTATTTAGGTTCTTAAAATTTTTCTGAAGTATTTTCCTCGCTTTAAAAAGTTGGGATTTTGATGTATTCTCCGAAATTGAAAGCATTTCTGCTATTTCCCTGTGTTTGTATCCTTCAATTGCATAAAGCAGGAAAACCATTCGGTAACCTTCGGGTAATTCATCTATTAATTCCTGAATAGCTTCAAGGTCGATCTCAACATCATCAGTCGTTTGATCTGGAATTTGTTCCGTTATCTCTGAATTGAAACAAACCTGTTTCTTCCCTCTTAGAAATGAGATAGATTCACGAATCATAATTCTCCTGATCCAGCCTTCGAAGCTACCCTTATGCCTGAAGCTTTTTATATTGGTAAACACCTTGAAAAAGCCGTTAAGCATAACCTCTTCAGCTTCCTGAATATCATTGATATAATACCTGCAGACACTCAGCATTTTAGGTGAGAATCGCTCATAGATAAGGCGTTGAGCCTCACGACTATTCTCACCAGCTCGCTTGATCAGCTGTTTTTCATTTTGATGCAGTTGAATGACTTTCAAAAGCGGATTCATTTGATCTTCTGATTATAAAGACGCAAAAGTTATGCTAAAGGTTGCCCGGGGATGTTATTTTTTTCGGTCAATGA
>JABDPU010000282.1 GCA_013042625.1 Flavobacteriaceae bacterium
AATCCCAAAGATGGATTGCCCTTCGGAAGAGAACTTAATCCGATTGAAACTCGATGAATTGACTGGTATCGATCATCTCGAATTCGATCTTTCTCAGCGTATCTTATCAGTTTATCATTCAAAGCAGTTAGACCAAATAGAACAGGCTTTAATATCCCTAAACCTTGGTGCTCGGAAAATCAGTACCGAGGAATCTTCAAAAACTGATTTCTCCGATAAATCCAATCAAAGTAGACTGCTGTGGGCTGTCCTGGCCATAAATTTTACATTCTTCTTAATAGAAATGACAACAGGCTTGCTTTCTAAATCCATGGGTTTGGTTGCAGATAGCCTTGACATGCTTGCCGACTCATTTGTTTATGGGTTGAGTTTAATTGCTGTTGGTGGACCTTTGATCAGAAAGAAACGCGTTGCTAAAATTGCCGGATACTTTCAAATTCTATTAGCTGTAATTGGTTTTATTGAAGTGCTGAGACGTTTTTTTGGAGAAGAGAATCTTCCAAATTTCAAAACAATGATCGTTGTTTCCTTATTTGCTTTAGTTGCCAATGCCGTCTGTCTTTATTTACTCAATAAATCCAAATCCAAGGATGAGGCTCATATGAAAGCGAGTATGATTTTCACCTCCAATGATGTGATTATAAATTCAGGGGTGATTATAGCAGGATTGCTGGTGAACTGGTTAAATTCAAATAAACCTGATCTGGTTATTGGTACAATTGTTTTCTTGGTTGTCATTCAAGGTGCACGAAGAATCCTGAAATTAGGAAGTTAGTCATTATTGAAGCCTGAGCAATGTGAAGTTGGGCACGTTTAACAGCGGTCATTTGTGAAAATGGAAATGAAAGTTTTACTGAAGGGCCTCGACATTTTTATTGATCAAAACTGCTTCCTCGCCTTTTTATTTCTACGACTCCGGAAATTTCTACCACTTCTGGTCCAGCTATTAACTAAAGCCATAGCTACACTGACTAAAATTATTATAACAATTATTTCAAAAGATTCTTCCGGAATATTCATAATCTTAAGATACGAAAATTACTTCATTAATTGTTTTCATATTTAAAACACATGAAAAATAAATAGGTTAAAGACAAGTTTGTTTGAAAACCATATTGGCAAATGTCTTTTATATCCCAGGTTGGTAATCATTACCAAATAATTGTTAACTTCAAATCGAACTAATTTTTCTACAACATTAATATGAATGCATATTCTCTACTCGCATTACTGTTTTTTTTATCTCCTTTTCTAAATGCGCAAATCGATCCGGAAATATTCGACAAGTATGAAGGAGAAAAGATTCAAATTGATGGATATAACATTCATCTTGAAGTGAAAGGAGAAGGTGATCCTATATTCTTTTTACCCGGAGGCCCGGGAAATTCCCATGATTATATGCAGGGTAGTTTCGGGCATTATTACAAAACCCACAAAGCCGTATTTTTTGACTGGTTAGGCAGAGGTCTTTCCGATGATGCCAGGGATGTCAAAGAATATTCCGTTGAAGCGGATGTTGAAATGATAGAGAAGATCAGAATCTATTTGAAGTTGGAGAAAATATCCTTAGTAGGACATTCCTACGGGACAGTTCCGGCCCAAGGTTATGCCATTAAATATCCCGATAGAGTGGACAAAATGGTTTTGATCAATGGCTTTCATAGTGGTGCCATGTGGCAGGCAAATTGCGATAGTTATAATCACTATGCAAAAACTCATTTTCCAGAGAAATGGAAAACAGTTGACTCCTTGAGAGCATTAGGTTACCTGTCTACAGATAAACCTTTGCAAGATGTATATGGCAATTTTCCTACTAAGTACGTTTATTACCATAATACTGAATTAATACAAAATGTGCCTAAGGAAAAGTACAGGGGCTGGGCAGCTGATGTATATGCCACGATAATTGGTCCGGATGGAGACTTCGATGTGAGCGGAAGTATGATCAATCAGGATTACCGCAGGTTGCTGAAGGATGTGAGTGCCAAAACACTGATCATAGCAGGTCGCTATGATGGCGTATCAACTCCCGAATTCGCGGTGCAATACAAAACCTTCATGCCACAAGCCAGATTTGAAATGTTTGAAAAAAGTGCGCATAACCCCTACCTGGAGGAACCTGAGAAGTTTTATGCTCTGCTAGACGATTTTCTCGATATAAAGAAGTAGAACATATTATATCGGTGGAATGATTCACTGCTAATAAGGACTGATAATTTACAGAATATTGATTCTAATTAATTCGAGGATATAGATGACAGATAATTATATGGTTGGCGATTTAATTTATGATGCGAATATCTATGATGGCATGAATACTTTTCTGACCGATTTGAAATTTTACAAGCGGTGGATGCCTGAAAATAAGAGTGCCAGAATACTTGAACTTTGTTGTGGTACAGGCCGACTTACGCTTCCAATTGCAAAGGATGGATATGATATAACCGGGGTTGATTACATGCCTTCTATGCTTGAAAAGGCAAAAGTAAAAGCTTCAGAAGACGGATTAGATGCTAAGTTTATCGAAGCCGATATCAGGACTCTAGATTTGCCGGAACTATACGACCT
The DNA here is from genome assembly GCA_013042625.1 of Flavobacteriaceae bacterium. GTDB lineage: Bacteria > Bacteroidota > Bacteroidia > Flavobacteriales > Flavobacteriaceae > SHLJ01. The sequence continues at coordinate 2,569 of JABDPU010000282.1, forward strand.
CATTTTTATTCCATTTAATTCAATCCACCATTTATATAAAAATGAAGATTTGTTCAAAACCCTTCAGGTTGTTAAAAATCATCTCAAAGAAGGAGGTTTGTTTCTGTTAGATTGCTTTAATCCTAACATTAAATTTATAGTTGAGGGTGAAAGACAACCAAAAGAAATTTCGAATTATTCAACCAATGATGGAAGAGACGTTATGATAAAGGAGACCATGCGATATGAAAGCAGCACTCAGATCAACCGCGTTGAATGGCATTATTTTATCAATGGTGAGTTCAACTCTGTTCAAAATCTGGATATGCGACTGTTTTTTCCCCAGGAATTAGATGCATATCTTGAACAGCATGGATTTAATATTATCCATAAGTTCGGAGGTTTTGAAGACGAAGCGTTTAATGATAAATCTGAAAAACAGATCTATGTTTGCCAATAAGCGGTCTTTATTGATATCTGAATAATGGGCAGTTGAGTACAAATTGAATCACTCTTAAATGAAACTATCCAAAACTAAGTTTACAAAAGCCAGGAACTTCTTGTTGACCAATGCCAGAATGATAGAAAGACGTTTATTTCAGTTTCATTTTGAAAATGATGCTCCGGAAGGTGTTTTTCATGCCGTTTACGCTTATCGGAATTCCGATGGAGGATTTGGTCATGGCATGGAACCTGATACAGCCTCACCAGAAAGTCAACCGCTTTTCAGCATTATGGCTCTTGAGACATTAGACGAGATCGGCTATCTCACCAAAGACATCATTTTAAATGATTTCATGCCTTATTTCGAAAGTGTTACAACAGACAAGGGAGGAATTCCATGGATGTTAAGGCCAAAAAGTGATTATCCCTGTGCGGAGCATTTTAAAACCGTGAAAGAATGGGCTGCCTTAAGTACAACGGCACCTTTATTAGGGATTCTTGAGAAGTACAATATCGATATCCACTGGATGAAAAATGCAGAGCAATTTGTTTGGAAAGAAATTGAGCGAATTCAAGAGAAGCACGTTTTTTGCCATCTGTGTGTACCCAGGCGATTGCAATTTTTGCAATACACCAGGAATAAGGATAAATCTGTAAAAGCTATTAATGACCTGAAAAAATGGATAATGGCTGAGGGCGTGCTTTGCAAGGATAGATCGGACGAGGGCTGGGGACTATATGGGAAACCGCATAGTTTGATGTATGCTCCTTCACCAGGAAGTATCTTAAATCCGGTTTTTTCTCAAGAAACGATCAATGATGACTTAAACGAGTTGATCAGTCGGCAGATGGATGATGGACGATGGGACACTTGGTATGGACTCAGCGAAGGTATGAAACTGGAATGGGCCGGAATACAAACCTTATGGACTTTAAAAACCCTTAAAAATTACAATAGAATCAAGAATTAACTACCTATAGTAGCGGTTATATATATTATTAAAAATTCATAATGCAGGCGTACACAGAATATAGAACATATGACGCTACCATTTATAAATTTTGTCATCCTGATATTGAATAAAGCTATGAGCCGATGAAAAAAATCGAAACAGTTGTATTCCTGGTAACAATTCTTCTGGGTTGTAGTCCTGATAACAATGATGAATTTGCTGATCAAAATATTTTAGGAAGCATTGCTGGTCAATCTGTTGCGGACTGATGGAGTTATTTTAATTGACGAAGCACTGATAATAGTTGAATTTGAATATGAGCATTGAAATCTCTATAAATAAAATCCCAACTGAAGGAGAGCTGATCGTTCTCTTTCACCAAACCTCATGGGCATCAAAAAGACAAGAGGCCGATATCAAAAACAT
>JABDPU010000286.1 GCA_013042625.1 Flavobacteriaceae bacterium
GAATGATACAAATGTAAGCCTTGATCTTAATTCTATTAATAAAAGCAAGGGGACCAGAAGTATAGGAGAGTCCTGGTCATATTTACCAGGCACCCTGGAAGAGATCAATGCTATTGAAGCCTTGTTTGATAAGTCAAGACACGACATGACGAAATGGACAGGCCAGGAAGCTTCCGAGGCCCGATTCAAGGCATTTTCAGGTAATTCACCCAAATTAATTCATCTGGCCACGCATGGATTCATCTTTGAAAACCCTGAAAAAAGACAGATGATGACAGAAGATATTTTGAATGAGAATAAATTCAAATATGCCGAAGATCCGTTATTGCGTTCTGGTTTGATCCTGGCCGGCGCTAACCAGGCATGGCAACATGGAATTAATCCTTTTGAAGAAGAGGACGGGGTCTTAACAGCCATGGAGATCGCTAACATGGATCTCTCAAATACCGACCTGGTCGTTCTAAGCGCCTGTGAGACTGGTCTCGGTGACATCGATGGCAGTGAAGGGGTCTACGGACTGCAGCGCGCTTTTAAGATGGCAGGAGTTGACCTTATAATTATGAGCCTTTGGCAGGTTCCGGATAAAGAAACTGCAGAGTTCATGACCCTGTTCTATGAGAATTGGCTCGGGGGTCAAGAGGTGCGAACTGCTTTTAATGAAACTCAGAAGTCCATGCAGCAACGCTATAAGGATGAACCCCTTAAATGGGCAGCTTTTGTGCTTTTTGAATAAGATAATTTTTTATCGGCACAGACCATAAGTATCACAGAGCTTGCTGTCAATATCCTTTTCCGATATTCCAAGGCTCTTTAAATCTGAAATTAAACCGGCGAATGCTTTCTCCATGCTTTCATAAGTATCTCTGTCAATGCCATTAAATTTGAAGAAAGGAATATTTTCGAGACTCGGAAATGCATCCCCGGAAACCACCCATTCGTAATTCATTCCCTCAGAAAAGATAGGATTCTCCTTGTATAAAGTGAGACTGTTTCCGTTGGTGGCCAGTTTGAGCATTTCGTCAGTGTCGTTATTCCGAAAGAAAAAATAAGACATCTCGGTTTCCCACAGAGGCTCCCATTTGAAGGTGATGCTCCTGTTGAGCACCATGGCGCTGTCGGGAGGATAGATCATTGGAATTTCACCACGGAATACACCCCCGATGACAATCTTGTCGTTTTCCTTGTTCAGAAATTCATCCCAAATAAGCTTGAAGTATTTGGCCGTGAGGCTACCACCTTTTTCCAGTACTTTATTTTTAAGGATTTCCTTATAAGGGTATTCTCCTGATCCTTTTAACTGGTATGCCCTTCCGCTGGCATCAATAGCTGTAACATCGGTTTCCTGAAGCATCAGTATTGATTGCTTACCAACAAAACTACCCTTTCCCAAAGGCTCGAGTGAGGCTTGTATTTTTAGGTAGGCGGCCCCCTTCAAATCAAAAACACAAAGACTGTCCTGCGCAAGAACAGGACTGCTCAATAGCAGTACTACAATGAATCTAGTAAATAACTTTTCCATTTGAATTTCTTATTCAGATATTCAACCAAATAACCGTAATATTCAATCATTTCAATTCCTAATACCGATATGATCAAAATTGGTGCCGTATTGATATATACGCGCATTTTCAACAGTACGAAAGCCGCGTAAAGCAGAATGACCGAAATGACCAATTGAATGACTTTAATCGTGATATCATAAGCCAGGTTACTCTTTTTGTAAATTCGCATAACGATCATAATCACAAAGAAACAGATTGCAAAGGCCATCAGATAAACAATAAATCGCGGGAGTCGTTTAATAAAACTGGATTGGGTCAGCATATTCAGGACATTCGCATGAATGACAACACCATAGGTATCGGGAACTGCTCGCCCCACCCATGCTTCATTCATGGGTGTGAAATGCTTGTCTTCAATATCGAATTCGTTATTGCCGTCTCCCAGGTAGCCAAAAAGCACAATGGCATTCTTAATGGCCGGGATCGACTCACTATTTATAACCTCTTCAATATCAAATGTCAGGAATGCGCTTTCGTTTCCAATATAGTTAATGGGGAGCCGGTGAATCAGTTTCTTTTGTGCGAAGGAATGATCGATATAACCGGCTTCCATTGCCAGCTGGGTTGCAAAAGCTCTTTCATTGTCCTGTTTAAGTCCGATAAAATCACGTATAACCGTATTCTGACCATGCAGATTAAGATTGATATAACCCTCCTTTTCAGATTTACCCTTGAAATAAGGATCGTTTCTTACTACTGAATCTTTATCTCTGTAATAAGACGTAATCAGCATATCCTGAGCTGAAATAGTATTTTTCAAAATCGAGTCGAAAAAGGGCTGTTTCCGTTCTTTGAAAATAATATCCAGTCCCATGGCCTTGGGATTCTGATTGCCAACTTTATCAATGGCACGAGCTATCTGGAAGCGATCGGCATGTTTAATGTTGACTATTATAATATCATCATTTCGCTGGGCTGACTTGAATTGTTTGGAATAAAAAATATCAGTGAAATTGAAATCCTTAAACGCCTTTTCAAAGGGATCAAGTACAGATAAGTTTATAAAAATGCCATATATGATTCCTGCGATCATAAAGGTCATGACCGTGCATAAAAAAGCATCCCTATGAAGCAGAGTGAGTTTTAATTTTGGCATCCAGGTTGATTCTGATGATCTGCTTCGATGAAATTATTAATTATTTTCTCCCTATCCTAATTCACTTAAATATTGAAGATGGTCAAATGTTAATTGGCTGATTTTTGTCATAGGATTTCCGACTTTTTATCACTATTCTGATTCGTTTACCAATCAAATTAAGATTATGCCAGTAATACAAGAAAACATTTTACATTATAAGGTTGATATAAGATCGGGCCGATTCGCAGCGAATTTTCCAGCTTACATTCACGGATATAATAAGAAGGATAAACATATTCTGACCTGTGTGTTTTTTGAAAATCTGGAATCTGTATTACCTGAAAACAAACGGGTTGACGCTGTGGTGACCATGTATTTCTATATGAATAAGTTCAGCCTTGTACTTGATATATTCAGGAATGAATCGCCACTGAAGATCGTGTATGATACCAAAGGTAAAGACTGTACTCTCATTACCGAACTGGAACCGGTAGGAGAGGGCGAATAGCCTTATCTATTCAAATTAACAACTGAATGAGTCATTTAAAGAATTAAAAATCAATATGAAATATCAAGAATACATAAAACCTTTAGCAACTGATGATTCACATCCTTCCATCAGGTTTATTCCTGACAAAAAGGATCATACCAATGGTGAACTGCTGGTTTATGATGCCGAAGGGGAATTAAAGTTCATGACCAAGGTGTATCAGTTTAATCCCATGGAACTTGGGATGACACATTATTGTACTGATAAGAAGATGGAGCACTGTATTCCTTCTGATCATCTTTGTGATGATGATATGATCGAGGTCTGGATCTGAGTCTAGGTTGTTAAACAGGTCAATTAATCAGCTTGCCATAACCAGGGTTTTAGCTGATTTGTCTGATTTCAAAACTGATTCGAACAAACGGGAATAGTCCATCACATTTGCTATCCCATCTAATTTACACAGGTATTCAATTGCTTCTGTTAGTCCGTTAAATTGTATCCACTTATCCGTGGGGTCAGAAGGTCTGACTCCTGAATGCCTGAATGGTAAACCATAACCACAACCCTTAAGAAAAGCCCGTTCAATCTGAAGTAATTCAAACGGCGTATAGCCATGGAAGCGTTTACCAAAGGCCTCATTGACCTTACCCACATAATTCAGCTTCAATGAACCATGGTCATCTGAGAAGCTCTTCCAAAAATCTTTGTTGTCACAAATATTACCGACCGCACAATGGCAAGCACACTCTGGATGCAATGTGCTATTATTAAAGGCTGTATATAATTTTTGAATCGCCTGGTCAAATCGTGAAGTAGTTCTCATAGCATTACTTTTCATTAAAAATAAAAAGAAATCTTGAAGCAGTCAATACAGAAAATAAAAAAGCGGACCAATTGGTACGCCCGACTATATATAGAACGGCTTGTTAGAGCCGTGACGACAGCATGATTATTCCATGAGTATTACAGTCCATTCCCTTATATGGATTAAAGCCAACGGGAAGGTAATCCTTGGTGTTGAAATCGAAATCGTCCTCTTCCTCTACCTCATAAAGCTCGATAGTGGTCCAGTCGATGTCATTCATTCCTTCTTTAGGATTGAATCCGTCCGGAAGGTAGTCGGCAGTATCAAATCCGATCTCCACTTCCTCTTCAAGTTGATAGAGTTCAATAGACTCAATACTAATAGCTTCTTCTGTGTAATAGGCATCTCCGAAGAGGTCGAGTTCCAGTTCCATTTGTTCAATTTCAAGAGCGAGAATATCGTCTAATGGGATGTCTTTTGGTGTGGTGTCGGCCGTTGCATTCCATGCAACTAAAACAAAACCGAATGCGATTAATTGACGTAACATAATTGGATTGATTTAAATTGATAATTGATTGATGATCTATATTATAGACTCAAAAATCATGCTCGTATTACAGTTGTTGGCAGAAGTTTAACAATTGGAGATGAATTTTAAGGGAACTTTTAGAGATTGAAAAAAGCCGTTAACCTTGATTTTATAAGAGAGAAGAAGCTAAAATCCGAATAAAATGTATTTTAGTGTAATCTAATCACTGACAAAATGGATCAAACTGAATACATAGAAGACCGATTGGACGACCAGATCAACTGGTATTCCAGGAAAAGCAGCATCAACAAAAGCTGGTATGTTCGTATGCAATTATCCCTGCTCGTACTGGCAGCATTAATTACTTTAACAGGAGGTGTGAATAGTTTTTTAAATGAGAATTGGCTCAGTATGGCAACGGCTATAATGGGAGCGTTGGTTGCAATTCTTACAGGGGCACTGAAGATCTATAAATATCAGGAGAACTGGACGGAGTACAGAACCACTGTCGAATCGTTGAAACATGAAAAATATTTATTCATGACCAAGTGCGAGCCTTATCACGGGACTAACGCCTTTAAGGTTTTAGTGCAGCGGGTTGAAGGATTGATCTCGCATGAAAACTCTAACTGGACATCTTATATGAGTGAGAAGGTGAATCAATAGGGTTCAGCGAATTAAATCCGCGAAATTTTTCTGGTTTGATATTGAAAGCATGAACAACTTAGGTGAACAGTATTATTTCATATCTTAAATTAAAATCATAGGTATGGGACGTATTAAGAGGATTTACTTTGTCCTGATTGGGGTCTTAGCCATAATCATTGTTGGGTTTGTATTAGCTGTAATTTTCGAACAGGAATTCACCAAACGTATTGATCATGACAGCGGCAATTTTATTATTGCCTTGATAGCATTGATAATTTCTGTTATTTCAATTGGTATTGCTGATCCTAAGCTAAAACAGTTGAAGTTGAAGCTTTCGGTATGGAAAAGGAAGGAAGAACAAATTGAAGGTGGTGATATGATAAATTCACTGGCCTTTCAATTGGAAAATAGAAATAGTGTTCCTCTGGAAGACCTGGTGGTTTCATTCAGGTTTGAGTCTAGCATTTATGATAGTTCAACAGAGAATAATCAGAACAACTCATATTTCGAATTTGGAGAACGTATCGTAGTTCAGAATGACACCATTAAATATCTAGGAATTAATGCAGCCGATAACTGGATTAGATTTCAGCATTATGTTAAGGAATTCCAAGAGTGGGAAAAAGGTAAAATAGCGATAACGGTTAGTTGTCGTGAGTTTGTGCCAACCACATGGCAGATTGATTTTGAGGAAAGGGATGAAATCTTAGCTGCAACATTAGAAAAGCCAAAGAATTATTATATCAATATGAAAG
>JABDPU010000054.1 GCA_013042625.1 Flavobacteriaceae bacterium
ATAAAACCTCCTAGAATACTGCTAAAGAGTGTCATCTGCAGGGCCTGTGTTACTTTGAAAATGAGGTAAATGATAACGATCCCGATAAAGATGTTGATGGCAACCGTACCCTTTACCAATTTATAAAAATAGTATAACAGGAAGGCGACCAGAATAACGTCAATGATATCGACAACACTGAATTTGAAGGTGTCAAACAGTTCCAATCGCAGCAGATTTAAATTTCACTAAATATAGCTATTTATAAATAAATTCATCCCTCGCCATAATCAATTTAGAGCCCTCTTTGCCATACAAGGCCGACTTAATTGAGATGTAATCCTGAAACGTCAATTCCGAAGAAAAATTCAGAAAAACTAGATTGATGGTATCATTTTTAGCCGATAATCCCATTAGGATTTGACCCAACTTTCCGATGTTGGTTTCTATCATCTCAGACTGACGCCCGATTATGATCTTATCCACAGCTTCAAAAGTGATAAATACCTGGTTCAGGCCCGATGATGCCTCGCTGGACTTTTTCAAAAAATCGGCAATGGCCTCATCGTGATATGTAATTTCCGTGAAATCAAGGAAGCTCAGATCCATGATTTCAGTGTTCGAACAACTAAAATAATTTCTCGCGAGTTCATTCTTATGAAACCCATCGCCGCGCCTTTTCTCCTGAAGGTAGATCAGATGAGGCAGTACCTCACCCATCTTCAATCTTTTATCGATATTCACCAGCCAGTTGGTGGTACCTATCATATTATTCCTGTTAAAATCGGCCTGTCCTGTATTTTCATCATAGAAAATATAGATGGGCGAAACATCAAAAACTTCGGTAATTTCAGAAATGTTTGATTCAGGTAACTGTAACTCACGTTCGGCACAGGAAATCAGCAAAAAGGCAGTTAATATAAATATTGAAAGTCGTTTCATTCGTTCAATTTATTAAAGATATTAACGGTCTGAATAGCCTCTTTAACATCATGAGCCCTGAGGATATTGGCTCCTTTACTCAGAGCAATTGTGTGTAATGCTGTACTTCCGTTGAGCGCATGTTCAGCATCTGTATTCAGGAGTTTATAAATCATCGATTTTCTCGAAATACCAACTAATATAGGCCGTCCTATTTCTGCTAACAACTCCAGCTTGGCCATGAGTTTGTAATTTTGATCCAGAGTTTTGGAAAATCCGAATCCAGGGTCAATAATAGCGTCAATTATCTTATGTTCCCTGGCCTTTTTAAGTCGTTCCGAGAAATAAAAAATCACATCTTCAAGCAGATTCTCATAATCCGTTTCGGATTGCATGCTCTGTGGCGTACCACGCATATGCATCATAATATAAGGGACACCAAGTTGACCCACAGCAGCCATCATGTTCTCATCCAATTGTCCGGCAGAAATGTCATTGACCATTGCCGCTCCACTTTCTACAGCTAAACGGGCCACCTCAGATCTGAAACTATCTACAGAAATCAGGCAATCAGGAAAATATTTCAATATCAGTTCTATAACCGGAACCACTCGTTTAAGCTCTTCATCTTCGGAAACATCAGCGGCTCCCGGGCGGGAACTATAGCCTCCAACATCGATAAAGGTAGCACCGTCCTTCAGCATAATTTCGACCTGGCTAAGGATTTTAGCTTCGTCATTGTATCGTCCGCCATCGAAAAAGGAATCAGGGGTTAGATTCAAAATTCCCATAACTTTTGGGGTGGACAAATCGATAAGCCGGCCTTTGCAGTTCAATGTCATCTTATGAGCTTTAACCGTGAAAATTTCAGAGGGACAAACTTTGAACTTTAAACTTTGACGGTTTGAAATATTTACGCGAAATTTACGCAAAATTCAATTGATTTAATGCAAAACACATCTGAACAATACGACAAGATTGTAAGCTCCTGTCGATCATTGTTTATAAATAAGATGAAGGACTACGGGAGTGCATGGCGCATCCTGAGATTGCCCTCACTCACAGACCAGATATTCATCAAGGCTCAGCGTATCAGGAGCCTTCAGGAGAAGGAAACCAAAAAGGTTGATGAAGGCCAGGAAAGCGAGTTCATCGGGATTATAAATTATTGTATTATGGCATTGATTCAACTGGAAAAAGGTGTTGTTGAACAACCCGATATGGACCTGGATGAAGCCACGTCGCTCTATGATGAAAAGATCGGATTAACCAAGCAATTAATGATGGATAAGAATCATGATTATGGTGAAGCCTGGAGAGATATGCGAGTGAGCTCTTTGACCGATCTTATCCTTCAAAAGTTATTACGAGTTAAACAAATTGAAGATAATGCAGGTAAAACCCTGGTTAGCGAAGGGATAGATGCCAATTACCAGGATATGATCAATTATGCAATTTTCGCTCTTATTCACTTAAAGCATTAAAATGAAATACTTAGTTCATCTGTCACGAATTTTTGTTGGAGGCCTTTTCATTTTCTCTGGCCTGATCAAGCTCAATGACCCTGTTGGTTTTGCGTTTAAACTGGAGGAGTATTTTGGCCCCACTGTATTTGACCTGGCCTTTCTTGAGCCTCTGGCATTGCCTATCGCTTTGTTCGTAGTGATTTTTGAAGTGCTTTTAGGTGTATTATTGCTGATTGGATACAAGCCAAAATTTACGGTTTACAGCTTATTGGCCATGATCGTATTCTTCACCTTCCTCACCTGGTATTCGGCTTATTTCAATAAGGTTACCGATTGCGGTTGTTTTGGAGATGCGATTAAACTGACACCATGGGAATCCTTTACAAAGGATATCATTCTCCTGTTTTTTATTCTGATTCTTTACTTCGGAATAAAACATATCAAACCCTTATTCAATAAAGGTGTTATGAATGTGATTTCGGGCGTTGCGCTCTTCCTCTGTGTTTTGTTTGCATATCATGTGATGAATCATCTGCCCGTGAAGGATTTCAGGCCATATAAGGTTGGAAATAATATCCAGGAGAATATGATCATTCCTGAAGATGCGCCTAAGCCTGTCATCGATTATCATTGGAAATTTATGGTAGATGGAGAGGAGACGACCATAACAACAAGGGGAAGTTATCCTGATGTGGATGGTGACTATGTGAGCGTTGAAACCGAAACCGTTGAGGAAGGATATGAACCTCCGATTCATGATTTCTCCATGGAACGCGATGGAGAAGACTATACTGAAGATCTGCTTGATGAACCTAAGCTCGTTGTCATCGTTGCTTATAATCTGGCCAAGGCTAAAGAAAAGGGAATGAGCCAATTGAAAACCCTGGCGGAAAAAGCCAGAGATGGAGGATATAAGGTTATCGGACTTACGGCTACCGGGCCGGAAGAACAGGGACCTATTTCTGAAGCATTCGGACTGGATTTCGACTTTTATTTCTGCGATGAAACGGCCTTGAAAACTATTGTCAGATCTAATCCGGGGGTTTTGAAATTGAATAAGGGGACCATCATTCAAAAACACCATTTCAATGATCTGGATGAACTAACATTCAATTAATTGTTAAGTTATTTTCTAAATAAACTATACTATTCACTACTGACTCTTTTTGGTGTAGTCACCGTAATATTTCTGCTTTTTAATGTGCTTCCCGGTGATCCGGCGCAAATGATGCTGGGTCAGAACGAAGACAGCGAGCAACTGGCAATCGTCAAGAAGAAATATGGATTTGATAAGCCATTGCTAACCCAGTATTTCTATTACCTCAATGACCTGTCACCATTATCTTTCCATTCTGACAGTCCTGGCGATTATACCTATCTGACCGAAGGAAAATACAGTGCGAAGTCTATTCTGAAAATAGGTCGGACTAATGTTGCAGTTAAATGGCCATATCTTCGCGAATCATTTACAAAACAAGGAAAAAAAGTTAGTGAAGTCCTGGCTGAAACCTTACCTAACACCATTATTCTAGCGATTACTGCAATTGTAATTGCGATGATACTCGGACTCATTCTTGGGGTTTTTTCTGCCCTGGTCAAAGATTCATGGATCGATAAGGTTATCCAGGTTTTAAGTACCCTCGGTATGAGCGTGCCTTCATTTTTCAGTGCTATTCTTTTTGCATGGATATTCGGGTTTGTGTTTCATCGATATACCAACCTGGAAATGACAGGAAGTTTATATGAACTCGACGATTATGGTGAGACGCTTTCTATTCGGTGGAAAAACCTGATCCTTCCGGCCATTGTGCTTGGCATCAGGCCATTGGCTGTGGTGATTCAGCTCATGCGAAATTCCCTGTTAGAAGTAATGGGCCAGGATTATATCAGGACCGCGAGAGCCAAAGGCCTGTCTGAGTTAAAAGTAATTCGTGATCATGCAGTAAAAAATGCATTAAACCCGGTGATAACAGCAATTTCGGGATGGTTTGCTTCTATGTTAGCAGGAGCGGTTTTTGTTGAATACGTATTTGGGTGGAACGGTCTTGGGAAAGAAATTGTTAATGCATTGAACACACTCGATCTTCCGGTTATTATGGGATCGGTACTCATTATTGCCATGATGTTCATAATTATAAATATTTTTGTAGATGTGATCTACGCCAAACTCGATCCGAAAGTAAAATTGAATTAAATGAAGAAGAGCATCCTATTATTAATTGTGATCTTGTCGCTTTCGGGTTGCGGTGAAACACCTACTCAATTTTCTGAAGAGGCTCTTGATTCGAAACTGATCAGCTTGGATGGCTCTGAGACCGATCTTCGATCGGTACTTACCAAAAATAAGGAGAAGGTAGTACTCATCGATCTTTGGGCGAGTTGGTGCAGGGATTGCATCGTTGCCTTTCCCGATATCAGGGCAATGCAAGAGGAATATTCCGAAGTGGAATTCATTTTTTTGTCCTATGACAAATCGGTTTCGGCATGGAAAAACAGTTTAAACAAATACCAGTTAAAAGGGCAGCATTACTATGTACCATCGGGATGGGATGGTCCGCTTGGTGATTTCGTCAGGTTGAACTGGATTCCAAGATATATGGTTATAAATAAAGATAGTTCGATAAAATTATTCAAGGCCACAAAGGCCAGGGATCAACGTATAAAAGACGCATTATTATGAGAAGACAAATTGTAGCAGGTAACTGGAAGATGAACAATGATCTTACAGAAACTGAATCACTGATAACTGATTTAAAAAAACAGAGCCGAAGTTCTGAAGCTGAGGTGATGGTTGCCCCGACATTCACAAATTTATGGCACGCTTATGAAGCATTGAGATTGAGCGATATAGAAGTCATTGCTCAGAATATGCACTTTGCTGAAAGCGGTGCTTATACCGGTGAGGTCAGTGCATCTATGCTATTAAGTGTGGGTATTCAAACTGTGATCCTCGGTCATAGTGAAAGACGAGCCTATTTCAAGGAAACCGATGAGATGCTGGCTAAAAAGGTAGATGCGGCATTAAAGAATAATATGACTGTTATCTTTTGCTTCGGAGAGGAGTTGAATGATCGTAAATCGGGTAATCATGAAAATATAGTGGAATCCCAGATAAAGAATGCATTGTTTCATTTAGATGAACAGGTCTGGAGTAGTATTGTTCTGGCTTATGAGCCGGTTTGGGCTATTGGCACGGGTGAAACGGCTTCTCCGGAACAGGCCCAGGATATGCACGCCTTTATCAGGAAGACTTTGAATGATAAATATGGGAGCAAGGTGGCAGAGTCTACTTCAATACTCTATGGTGGCAGTGTTAAACCGGGAAATGCAGCGGAGATTTTTTCTAAGCCTGATGTTGATGGCGGACTGATTGGTGGTGCTGCTCTCAAGGCTGAAGATTTCTTTGCTATCGTGAATGCTATTTAATGCCAGACTATCACGATTATATTGTTTATTCATTCTATATCGACCCACCTGAACCGGCTTCTGAAATTCTTATGGCCGAACTGGCCGAAAAAGGATTTGAAAGTTTTGAGGAGCTAAAAAC
>JABDPU010000056.1 GCA_013042625.1 Flavobacteriaceae bacterium
TTATCCTTCCCAAATGGAAGGCGACCCGTTTTCTTATCGATAATAAAGTGATCCCAATTCTTTTATCCTTCTTATATGCTTTTTACTTAATTCATTCTTTGCTAAGTGGACCTGCCATGGATTTCGGTAGTCTGCAAGCGGTTATGGATCTGTTTACTTCTGAAAATGCCGTTTTAGCCGGATGGTTGCATTATTTGGCTTTCGATCTTCTGGTTGGCATGTGGATGTTAGATCAAAACAAAACCTTAAAAATTCATCAGGCCATTATGATTCCTTGTTTGGCAGGGACCTTTATGATGGGGCCCATAGGGTTTTTGTTATTTATGGTTGTAAGAAGAATGTATAATAAACAGAATAAGGAGCTGGTTTCATCATAATTCGCGCTGCTTGTTAGTCTTCCATTAATAATTTGAAACTACATGGATTAATAACAAAGTAAGAAGTATCAGAAGTACAAGTCTTATTATTTGTTTCATTTTAGGCAATTGATGAATCCTTATGATATTAGGACACCAATAGTTCCTAAAAGTCACTGATAATCCTAAAAGTCACTGATAAATGTTTCAAAATGTAATACCCTGACTTGACTTGCTACAGGCGCGAAACTGCTATCACTCGTAGGTAGTCAGATATTAGCGACCTTTTTGTTTGAAGAACTTTTTTATGCCATAGGATGCTACGATCTTACTGTTCTTGCCCGGAATTACAGTCTGGGTATTGTTTATTTGACTGAGTAATATTAGGAGCGTGCTTAAGAGTCCACTGTTAGAGGTTCTCAAAAAAGATGTTTAATAGAGTTCTAAGGTGTCATGCTGAGCTTGTCTCAGCATAGAATTCTTACGGAAAGAAGTATAAGAGATTACAAGATCATGTTGCCTGTGCGCCTTGTGCTTAAATGTACTTGTCCTGTGCTAGGACCAATGGATTTACAGCAGGCTCATCTTTTTTTATGAAGTCCTAAAAGTATTGATAAGCGGGTTCCGAATTTTCGTATTTTAGAGACTTAGAAAATAGAATAAGAATTCAATGAAAAAACTATTAATTGTATTACTTGGACTGATATTAAGCATCAGCCAGGTTTCTCATGCCCAGAAGAAATCAAAAAAAGATTCAGAAGAAAAAACGCCCATGGAAGAAGTAAGTCTTTCAGGCTTAAAATGGCGAAATGTTGGACCTGCTTTAACCTCGGGACGCATATCTGATTTCGCCTTTAATCCGGATAACCCTTTCGAATATTATGTTGCCGTATCCTCAGGAGGGGTGTGGAAAACTGTGAATTCAGGAGTAACCTATGAACCCATTTTCGATTCTCAGGGTTCATATTCTATCGGGTGTGTAACCATGGACCCAAATAATCATAATGTGATTTGGGTTGGAACAGGTGAAAATAACAATCAGCGTTCCGTTGCCTATGGAGATGGTGTGTATAAGTCCATAGATGGAGGCAAGTCATGGGAGCATATGGGACTAAAGAATTCCGAACATATAGGAAAGATCATTGTCCATCCGGAAAATTCAGATATTGTTTATGTCGCTGCTATCGGTCCATTATGGAGTAAAGGCGGAGACAGAGGCTTATATAAAACAGAAGATGGTGGGAAATCCTGGAATTCACTCATTGAGGTCGATGAACATACAGGCGTAAATGATGTGGTGATGGATCCCAGGGACCCTGATGTGCTTTATGCATCAACACACCAAAGACGCCGTCATGTATTTACTTACGTGGGTGGTGGGCCTGGATCGGGCATGCATAAAAGTGTTGATGGGGGTAAGACATGGACAAAGATTAACAAAGGCCTTCCAAAAGAGGAACTAGGCCGAATAGGATTAACTATTTCGCCGGCAAATCCGGAAATAATTTATGCCATTGTGGAAGCTGCAAATGGCAAGGGTGGATTTTTTGCCACCACCAACAGAGGTGCAAGTTGGGAAAAACGAAGCTCGCATGTAACCAGTGGTAATTACTACCAGGAAATCATTGCCGACCCCGTTGATTCTAATACTGTTTATTCCATGGATACATGGATGTCGGTCACGCACAATGGTGGAAAGACTTTTGAGAAGGTGGGTGAAGTCACCAAGCATGTAGATAATCACTGTATGTGGATCAATCCACATAATAATAAACACTGGGTTGTGGGTTGTGATGGTGGTATTTATGAAACCTTTGATGCTGCAAAAAATTGGGACTTCAAAAAGAATCTACCGGTAACTCAGTTTTATAAAGTGGCTGTGGACAATGATGCTCCCTTTTATAATATTTATGGCGGGACTCAGGATAACTTCAGCATCGGTGGACCTTCCAGGGTTTCTACTAACCATGGAATTCGAAACTCAGAATGGTTTATCACCAATGGAGGTGATGGATTTGAATCTCAAATAGATCCTAATAACCCAAATATAGTCTACGCTCAATCTCAGTACGGAGGCTTGGTTCGTTTTGACAAAAAGAGCGGTGAAATCGTGGGTATAAAACCTAAGGCCGGAAAGGGTGAGAATGCATATCGCTTCAATTGGGACTCACCTTTGGTCGTCAGCAGGCATGTGCAAGGGCGTTTATATTTTTCTGCCAATAAAGTCTTTAGGTCTGACGACTATGGAAATAGCTGGAATGTGATCAGTGACGATTTATCTCAACAGATCGATAGAAATAGTTTGAAGGTTTATGATAGGGTAGTGAGCATAGATGCTGTTATGAAGAATGGTTCAACATCCCAATACGGAAGTATTGTAGCCTTTTCAGAATCACCTTTAAATAAAAATCTTTTGGCAGCCGGAACCGATGATGGCCTTATTCATATTTCGGAAGACGGCGGGCAAAGCTGGAGAAAAATATCTGATGTTCCGGGTGCTCCTAAGCAATCATATGTGAATAGCGTGTATTTGTCTAAGCACAACGAGAATGTAATTTACGCGGCTTTTAACCATCATAAATTCGGAGATTTTAAGCCTTACATTTTTAAATCTACAAACAAAGGATCAAGCTGGACTGCCATTCAATCCAATTTACCGGAACGTGGCAGCGTCTATGCTATTGAAGAGGATCATG
>JABDPU010000057.1 GCA_013042625.1 Flavobacteriaceae bacterium
TTAAACATGCCAGGCGAGATACCATAGTTGCCGTGATTCTTGGTGGGATCGTATCCATGTGTATCATTGTCTCAGCAGCAGCAATTCCGAATTTGGAGGTTAATTCTGCAGCTGATCTGGCCCTGGCTATTGAACCCTTATTTGGAGCTCAAGCCAAAGTAATTCTGGCTATCGGACTGTTTGCAGCAGGACTGACCAGCGCTGTAACTGCTCCACTGGCTGCAGCTTTTGTAGCCAAAGGATGCCTTGGATGGGAGGGAGGCCTTCGATCAAGAAACTTCAGGTTGGTGTGGTTCATCGTACTGTTGTTAGGCGTATTGTCCTCTTCTTCAGGATTTAAATCTATAGATATTATCAAATTCGCCCAGGTTGCCAATGGGATATTACTCCCTGTCACTGCGGCCTTCCTCCTGTGGATTGTCAACAGGAAACAGGTGATGAATGTTCATAAAAACAGTCTGAAGCAGAATGTTTTAGCCCTTATAATTCTGGGAATAACCGTATTTTTAGGAATCAAAAGTATTCTAAAAGTTTTCGAACTGATTTAATGTACCACTGGGTTACAGATATGAATGCCGATGTGGGAGAGGGAATAGGCAACGAAGCAGAGCTCATGCCATATCTTTCATCTTGCAACATTGCCTGTGGCGGTCATGCCGGTGATGATGAGAGCATGGAAATGGTGATCCGCCTGGCAAAACAGCACAAGGTTAAGATAGGTGCTCACCCATCATATCCCGATCCTGAGAATTTTGGAAGAAAGGACATGGATATCCCATGCGCCGCCCTTTATAGTTCCATCAAAGGACAGATCAAGGCTCTCATGCGCATCTTAAGGCAGGAAAGAGCACAGCTTCATCATATTAAACCGCATGGGGCGTTATACAATCGGGCTGCGGTTGACTGCGATACTGCTACTATTATTCTTGAAGCTATTAAAAGCATCCCTATGCCGGTGAAATTATATGTTCCCTTCGGATCGGTTATCGCAAGGCAAGCCCAGGAGGAAGGCATACGAATCACCTATGAAGCATTTGCCGACAGAAACTACAGGGACGACCTGACCCTGGTTCCACGATCAGAACCCGATGCCCTGATTACCGACCTTGATGAAATGGCTGAACATGTTTTGACCATGATCAAAAGGGGAGTAGTCAGAACGATTAATGGCAATGAAATCGAAATTCAAGCTCAAACTTTTTGTGTTCATGGTGACAATCCGAAGGCCTTAAAATTGCTTAAAGGTTTACGGCAAATCCTGGATGATCAACAGGTAAAAATCCGATAAGAAAATGGGTGGTCCGGAAGTTGAAATTATACCTTATGGAGCTCGGGCAATACTACTAAACTGGCCCCAAAAAATAGACGAAAACACCCTGTTTCAAGTCTTAAATGCTAAAAAGTTACTCTCTGATTACTATATTAAACAAAAAGTTTATATAAACTCTGCATATAACTCGATATTAATTAATTATATATCTACTATAAATAATATTTATGATGAAATTTTAACAATTTCTGAACTGATTTTGGCAAATAATCCTTCAGAATCAAACACTTTTAATTCACTTGAAATCCCGGTTTGTTATGAAGAAAAATTCGGGATTGATCTACAGCGTATTTCTGATAGAAATAACTTGTCTGTAAAGGAGATTATTCAGCTTCATTCTTCTGCTTATTACAGGGTTTATTTCATTGGATTTTTACCCGGATTTTTATACCTCGGCGGACTTGATAAAAAGTTGTCTTGTCCGAGGCTCGAAACTCCTCGTCAAAGTATTCCGGCAGGTTCGGTTGCCATAGGTGGAGACCAAACGGGTATCTATCCGAAATCCAGTCCGGGAGGCTGGAATATCATTGGCCGATCTCCTGTTCCATTATTCGATATTAAGAACAATCCGCCTACAGTTGCTCGTGCAGGTGATCTCATTCGGTTCGTGCCAATTGATCATCATCAGTTCCTTGATATTGATGCAAGGATCAAAGCTGGGGAGTATAAACTACAAATTAAGCCGGGTAATGATTGAGGTATTGAAACCCGGAATATTGACCAGCATTCAGGATAAGGGCCGTTTTGACGGCCTGGAGTTTGGTATTCCTGTTTCCGGAGCTATGGATCAGACCTCCATGCAACAGGCCAATATGATTTTGGGCAATAAGGCTGGAGATGCGGTATTAGAGATGGCATTACTCGGACCAAAACTAAGGTTTACCAGTCCGACATTAATTTCTGTTGCAGGAGCCGATATGTCGCCCACTGTAAATGGAGAGGTCATAGAGATGTTGCATCCATATCCGGTTATTAGTGGTGACGTGCTTGAATTCAAATCTGCAGCTGCAGGTTGCAGAAGCTATCTGGCGGTTAAAGGTGGATTGACTTCCGAAGTGATCCTTGGAAGTAGAAGTCAGTATGACGGTATTACGGAAGCTTCTTGTTTATCTAAAGGGGCTATAATTCCGTATCAGTCATTAGATTACTTGAGTTTTCCTTCGGGATCAAGGCTTAAAATGGATCGTGAGAATTTTACCAGGGAAGTCTTAGAAGTCTTTCCCGGCCCCGAATTTAACGGTCTATCTGATGATCAAAAGGACAAACTTTTCAGGACTTCGTTCACCATATCGCACTATAACAACAGGATGGCTTATCAGTTGAATGAAGAACTGGAGAATATTTTAAGTCCGATTATAACCGCTCCGGTAATGCCTGGTACTGTGCAGTTAACACCTTCTGGAAAACTAATTATACTTATGCGGGATGCCCAGACAACGGGAGGTTATCCTCGTATTCTTCAACTGGATGAAAGGGCCATTGATCGCCTTTCTCAAAAATATGAGGGGCAATTTATTCGATTTAAACTGTATTAAATTCTGAATGCAGAAGGAAGGTTTTTCTTTATTATTCCTAAAGATTTATCTACTTTAGACCTGTTTATTAACCAATTAACACTGTATAATGAAAAAATTAGGACCAGTAATTTTAGGGATTATTATTGGCGCTGTTGGCGCTTATTTCTATTTCGGACAAACCGCTGAGATGGAGCCATCTCAGTTGGAAGCTGCAGAAGTTGCAGCTCCAAGAGGATTAATCACACCTGA
The DNA here is from genome assembly GCA_013042625.1 of Flavobacteriaceae bacterium. Taxonomy (GTDB): domain Bacteria; phylum Bacteroidota; class Bacteroidia; order Flavobacteriales; family Flavobacteriaceae; genus SHLJ01. Next base: position 3,097 of record JABDPU010000057.1, read on the forward strand.
AGAAGCCATTGTGCTTGACAAGGCTTTTAATTCGAGGCATCAATTGATCAGCGATTCAATCGTTAAACGACCGGATAATCGCTCATCTTGGTATGCCTTACAGGATATCAAAGATTATTTAGCTTATGCCGAGAATCAAACCAAGGGATTAGGCTATACAATGGATGGTGTCAGAGTCTATTTGGGTGCATACCCCGATTCGGGAGAAGGAATTGGCTATACCACCATGTTTATGGTTCCAACGGGATCCAAAACCAAAACCACATCCGATGGCGCTATGCTTAATTTCAGCTTTCAAGACGGAGGTGGAGATATCCCGGGTGGTGATGGCCTGAATAAAGGTGGCAATGGTTATCCACCTAATGGAAATTATCCAAACGAGTAATACTCGTGCAGCAATTTTTATGGGAATATTATTCACAGCTGACCAAGTTTGTTGAAGTACTGGCAGCTGTTGTGGGTATCCTGATGTATTCTAAGTTCAGGTATACCCCGGTAAAATATTTTATCTGGATACTAGTTGGTATAGCCTCGGTCGAAATGATTGGTGGCTATACTGGCTATGTAGAAGATTATAACTTTTTAAGCGACCTGAAAGAAAAATTAGCCGGCACCTGGCTTGAAGAGAACAATTGGTTTTATACCTTATTCTGGGAAATTGGAGCAACCCTTGCATTTGCATATTATTTCAGAAGCCTGTTAACAAACCAGACTCATAAAACAATCATCAAGACAGTAGCGGCTGGTTTTGTGGTGGCATCAATAGTGATTATTGCTTCAAACTTTGAAGCCTTTTTTGTCAGGTCCTTTCCTGCAATCAGTATACTTAGTGCACTTGTAATAATTTTTTCGGTGGTGCTGTACCTGGTTCAAATTCTTCAATCTGATGAATTACTTGATTTCTATAAGATGCCAAACTTTTACTTTGCGGCAACATTGTTGATATGGATTTTGATTACAACTCCTGTTATTTTTTATGACGTTTATTTTTCCACAGATGATCCGGATTATGTCACATTAAAATATAGCATCTTTTTATTTTCCAATATCTTTATGTATCTCACTTTTACATTGTCCTTAATATGGTGCAAACCGAAGAACAGCTGATCAGTACAGATTCTGAACGTGCCCTGCTCCTTTATATGATTGGAGTTATTCTGCTGGTGGCAGGATTGATCATTGCGTTCTTTATCATATTTCAAAGACGCAAGAACAGTATCCTGATTGAAAAAATGCGCGAGAAACAGAAGTTCGAAGAAGAACTCACTAATTCCAGGTTGGAGATCCAGGAGCAAACATTAAAGAATATCGGGCAGGAACTGCATGACAATGTGGGCCAGTTGCTTTCCTATGCCAATATGCAATTAAACCTGCTTTCTTCACTGGTTAAGGATGGGATTAAAAGCAAGGTGGATGACACCCAGGCTGTAATAGGAGATACCATAAGTGAAGTCAGGGCCTTATCAAAATCGCTTAATCAGGATGTTATTGCTTCTTTCGCATTAATTGAATCGGTCAGAAATGAAATGGCCCGAATCAATAAGTTGGGGCAGATCGAAGCGGAGTTCATGCTGATGAATGATGAAGTTGCTTTTAATAATCCGAATGACGAGATTATATTATTCAGGATTGTTCAGGAGTTTATCTCGAATACTATCAAGTACTCTGAAGCGACTAATCTGGATATAAACATGACCCATTATCCCGAATATATCCTGATTCGACTGTCTGATAATGGGGTGGGTTTTGACGAATCCGATATTGAACCGGGATCCGGACTGATAAATATGAAAAGCAGGGCTAAACTGATCAACACCGATTTCGAATTTTCCTCCCGACCTGGTGAGGGTGTTAGTCTGAAGTTGTTCTATCCTGTTGCTTAGAAAAAGCATTCCAAACCACCTCGTCAGGTGTATCTGCTTCTATGCTAATCTTTTCTTTTTTTACAGGGTGAATGAAGGTGATTCGCCAGGCATGTAAATGAATTCCGGCATCGGGATTTGAACGTGGATAACCATATTTTAAATCACCCTTAATAGCCCAGCCCATATGACTTAACTGACATCGAATCTGGTGATGTCTCCCGGTCTCCAATTCGATTTCCAGGCAGTAATAACGATCGATTTTTGACTTTAACTTATAGTTTAAAATAGATTCTTTACTTCCT
>JABDPU010000296.1 GCA_013042625.1 Flavobacteriaceae bacterium
CTTTATTTACAAATGCATTGACAGTCTTCATCTGTAGGCTCCAATAGTCCAAATTTAATTAGCTTTCACCATCTTTTATTAAGTCACCTATGGGTTGGATTTGCAAGTGTGGCTCAGATTTAAAGCATTCAAATAAGGTTCTGGTAAAATCATGTTTTAGTAAATTCCTACAGTAGAAATAGTTATCTCAAAAGTTGTATTCATGTCTAAACGGAGTGTGAACTTGCAACATCAAATTACACAGGACATTTAAACTATAAAAGAGAACAAAAGAGTGGTCTGCACCGAGACCCGTCTGTAATCAATTCTTCTACCCATTCTGAATATTTTTTAGCCTTAATCCTGATTAGAAACTGCTTTTCTAATGTAGGTCCCTAATCTCTCTTTGCCTAGAAACCGTCATGATTCAGTTTACATTAATTGATATCTATTTTACAATTGGTTTAAATATGCTTTTTTGCCTAACCTGCTCGAGGGGCGAAGATACCATCAACAAATTCTCATCCTGTTAACTATGAAAAATATTCTGTTGCTCACCAGCAATGAATCTCAATTGGAATCAATTGTAAACACCTGTAAAACTTGGGGGGATGAAGACCTATCCTTCATTCCTGTTGAAGATGAAAATGAAGCGGTGTCCATTGCTCTGAATGACTCAGCAGATCTTTTAATCTGTGATGTAGCTGCTCGAACCCGCTCAGAAATCGATAAACTCTATAAATTCACCTACTCTATTCCTTATGTTCCCTGCATTGCGATAATTAATAGCAAAATTCATAAGGCAGAAGATCTGTTGAAAGTGGGAGTAAGTTGCTGCCTCGAAACACCTTACCACCCTTTAGAGCTCTATCGGTGGACCTTTGAGCTTTTGGAGGTGTCAACCAGCAGTGTCATAAAGGGCATTCCTATCCATAGCTTAGTGCAAATGTTGGAGACCGAGGGCAAGACCTGCACCTTAAAGGTGAAATCGGAGAAGGATGCGGGGTTTTTGTTTGTCAAAAATGGAAGTATCGTTTCAGCCGAGCATGGCCCTTTGACAAAAGATGATGCCGTATACTCAGTTCTTGCACTTGAAAATAGCCTCGTAGAAATAAAGCACTACAACGGTCTCAGAAAGAGGGATATCCATCAAAATGCCATGTCACTCATCATGGAGGCTCTGCGACTGCAAGATGAAAGAAAAAATCTTCAAGAAACACAAGAGCAAAAGCATAAAGCCCGCTTAGATCTAAAGCAGTTTACCCCGGCAAGCTCTTCAATTGAGGCTGAAATCGGTGCCAAATTAAAACTTGAAATTGAAGAATGTGAAAAGCCGCTGATGAGCAGTCTGGTCGGCATTGTTCCTGGCCAATATATTTTGTTAACCGTTTCCCAAAATGATGGAGATCTTCCCTCTATCCTTAAAAAGGATCGTGAAGTGGTGGTGAGGTATCTGAATCTGGGAAAATTATGTCTGTTTAAGACCCGTATAAAAGATAGAATCACAGCCCCTTCTCATCTTCTCTTTTTGGAATTTCCCTCGGTGATTTTTTACCATGAGCTGCGCAAACAAAAGAGAATCAAGATATTTGTCCCCTCTATTATAAAACCTGACGAAGACAAAGAATTTTACAGTGTAATTAGAGATTTAAGCATTTTAGGTTGCCTATGTGAAATCAAAGCAAAACTAAATTCTCCCTTCCCTGATTTTAATATCGGGGATATCGTAACAATTAATTGCCTGTTACCCGGGCTTGATGAAAAAGAACTAGTTAAGGGAATAATAAGAAACCTGAAAAAGACCAGTGATCAGCTAAGACTGGGAATACAGTTTGACAATCCTTCTGACAAGGTAAAAGGAGCTATAGAGAATTATTTGAAGATTTTAAAAAACGTAGTTTAATATAATTAGGTGATCACTTTAAATCCAACAACAGGTTATCAGACATGATTAGAAAAGTAAAAACTTCAGCGCTCAAACCTGGGGTATTTATTCATGATTATTTGTGTGACAAGTCGAAGGAAAATATCCATTTGGAGCAATCTCTTTTAAAGAATATGCAAACAATCAATATCCTTTTATCCTGGGGTATTAAAGAGGTTTTGATCGATACAGAACGGGGCTTAGATATTCAACAAGCAAAGCAACAAAACCGATCACTTTATCATAGTAAAGAATCTACTTATTCACCAATAATATCCCCTCCCAAAAACATTGCATCAACACCTGAGACTTTCACAGAAGAGTTGAAAGAAGCGAAAGTAATAAGAGATGACGCTGTACGGTTTATCAACAATTCAATGGATCAAATTTTAGTTGGTAGATTTCCGGACCTCACCGAGATCTATAATCTGGTGAGGAGAATGCAATATTCTATTGAACGCAGCAGCGACGCACTCTCTTTGTTAACAAGAATCCGAAAGAAAGATGAATATACACTGGTTCACTCAATTAGTGTCAGCACCTTAATGCTTAGAATGTGCCGCTACTTAAATATTCCCAGCGATCAAGCTTTGCCTCTAGCGATAGGTGCGCTCTTTCATGATATTGGTAAGGCTGAAATCGAAACTAGGATCTTAAATAAGCCCGGGATTCTTACCAATCAAGAATTTGGTGAGATGAAAAAGCATGCGCAGAAATCCGCAAAAGTACTGAAAGATGTTTCAGAGCTACCACCGGAAGTGTACGATATTGCGCTTCATCATCATGAGCGCTGTGATGGATCTGGGTATCCGGCTGGCTTGATGGAGAATCAAATCAGCTTAGGGGCTCTTCTCACGGCAGTTTGTGATGTTTTTGATGCCGTCACTTCAGACAGATGCTATCGGCCCGGTCTAAGCTCCGTTGAAGGTCTAAAGATTATCTATGATTTACGCGAGAAACACTTACCTGAAAAATTGACTCTTGATTTTGTTCGTTCGATGGGAGTGTATCCCGTCGGCTCATGTGTAAGAATTGAAAACGAATTGGCAGGTATTGTGATCGCGCCAACAGGAAACATGATCCAGCCATTCGTTAAAATAGTCTACGATTTAGAAAAGAAGAAACGATTAAACTCTTATATTCTCAATCTGGCAGAAGAAGACCTCTCCATTGTAAGTTATCTATCTCCATCCTCTCTAGAACTCTCAAGCGAAGCACTGCTGGATGAAGTAAGCAGTAACAAATAACCCAATTGAGTTCTGGAAATTCCGGTCAAAAACCAAATAAAAAAAGCGGGCTTTAATTTTATAAGGAAGATATTCGCTACTTTTCGATGGTTAGATTATACCCTTACATTGATTCTTTCTTGGCCTGTATTATCTCAACAAAGGGGCGAAATAAAGTCTCATAATCCTGAAAGCCTTTTTTCAGAATTTTATCAAGGTACTGCATGTCGCTATTATTAACAACCAGATTGGCGCTAAGGCTGAGGGCCTGCAAATCATAAAGTGTCCTAAGTTCCGGACCTATAATGACGTATTATAGATTTCTCCGTTTGTCACCCGCAAGATTGCGCATATAGTACTCGAAATCATTGAATCCGAGACTGCTATCATATACGAGAGTTGAGAATGAATATAATGAGATCGACTCAATAGCATCTGATT
>JABDPU010000060.1 GCA_013042625.1 Flavobacteriaceae bacterium
CTTTTTACAGCTTTCCTATTGTCGGAAGTGATCTTCACATCTTTATAGCCTTCAAATTGTTTGATATTCTGAGTATGCCGACAGCTTAAATACAGGGTTGTGATAGCATTATTCAAGATCAAGCCTTTAGCCATAGACTTCCCCAAATTCCCAGTTCCGATAATTGCGATTTTCATGTGTAAGGCTTTAGAAATATGTTGCTTTTAATCGTAGACCTTCCTCCTCATTCAGATCAAACATCAGGTTCATGTTTTGAACGGCCTGTCCTGAAGCACCTTTCAGCAGGTTATCGATTGCACTGCTGATCAATAGGAGGTTCTCATGTTTATGAAGATGAATCTTGCAATTATTCGTATTGACAACCTGCTTTAAATGCAAGTCGTTCTTTGAAACAATTGTAAACAGATGATCTGCATAATAATCATCATATATAGCATATGCGTCCTCAAGAGATCCATTGAATTCGCTATATATAGTGGCGAAAATACCTCTAGAGAAATTTCCCCTGTTAGGAATAAAGTTTATTTGAGCACCAAAACCCGGTTGCAATTGTATGACCGATTCGATAATTTCATCCAAATGCTGGTGAGTAAATGGTTTATAAGAGGAAAAATTATTATCCCGCCACGGGAAATGTGATGTACCTGAAACCGATGCACCGGCACCGGTAGCTCCGGTAACGGCATTTACATGCACATCGTTTTTCAGTTTTCCAGAATGCGCCAAAGGGAGCAGTCCCAACTCTATGGCAGTGGCAAAACATCCCGGATTTGCAATATATTTAGCCGCTTTAATTTTTTCTTTGTTCAACTCGGGAAGGCCATAAACAAAATTTTCGCCCTTTAGCGCAGTATCATTTTTCAACCTGAAGTCCCGACTCAAATCGATGACCCGAACATTTTTATCCGTCCATATGTCGGTCAGAAAATTTCTTGACATCCCGTGCCCCATACATAAGAACAGCACATCAATTTCGGTGGAGAGCGTATCGGTGAATTTCAAATCGGTCTGGCCTTCTAAATCCTGGTGGACAGCACCAACCGCCTTCCCGGGAATAGACGAACTATATACATATTTGATGTCTGCATAGGGATGGTTTACGAGTAATCGTAAAAGCTCCCCGGAGGTATAACCTGAGCCTCCAATAATACCAACCTTAATCATAACTTTCCTTGTTTAATTGTTGATAGATCTTACTTTGATTGGAATATATCTTTATAAATCCCTTTGCGTCTTCAGCTGTCCATGCTTTATTATATTCACCATAAGTGCCAAAATCGGAACGCATCAGGTCGTGTTCAGATTCTACGCCATCAACCGTAAAATGATACGGTTTCAGGGTGACCTGAACAGTTCCACTTACATGATCCTGGCTATCCTCAAAAAAGGCTTCCATGTTCCGCATCACCGGATCTAAATACAATCCTTCATGCAGATGCATACCATACCATTGAGCCATACTGTCTTTATGCTGAAGTTGCCATTTGGTAAGTGTATGTTTCTCAAGCAAATGATGCGCCTTTATCAAAACTATTGCAGCTGCCGCTTCAAAACCAACCCGACCTTTTATACCTAAGATGGTGTCCCCTACATGAATATCTCTTCCAATCGCAAATTTTGATGCGTATTTCTGAATCAATTCGATATTTTGAACCGGACTATCAAACTGACCATCTATGGCCACACATTCCCCTTTTTCAAAAGTCAGTTTCAGGATTTGTGAATCGGTTCGCTTGAGTTGCGAAGGATAGGCTTCTTCGGGCAATGGTTTATCGGAAGTCAGGGTTTCATCTCCTCCAACACTTGTCCCCCAGAGTCCGGCATTGATCGAATATTTGGCCTTATTCCATTCGATATCAATTCCATTGTCATTCAGGTAGGCGATCTCCTCTTGTCTGGATAATCGCTTTTCACGTATCGGAGTGATAATTGTCATTTCAGGTGCCATAGACTGGAAGATCATGTCAAACCTAACCTGGTCGTTACCAGCCCCTGTGCTCCCATGGGCGATATATTTTGCGTTTATCGTATTTGCATAATCTGCGATTTCCATCGCCTGGATGATTCGTTCGGCACTAACAGAAAGCGGGTAGGAATTATTTTTAAGCACATTTCCGAAAATGAGATACCGAATGACATAATCATAGTATTTTTCCATTGCAGAAATGGCTTGAAATTCTTTTACGCCGAGTTGTAACGCTCGTTTTTCCATTTCGATTAATTCCTCAGCATCAAATCCACCGGTATTAACACAAACCGCATAAACTTCATAACCGGAATCAGTCAAGTATTTTGCACAGTAGGAGGTATCCAAACCTCCACTATAAGCCAAAACTAATTTTTTCATATCGCTGATTTTTTTGTTCCTGATAAAAACAGGTGTTGTTTAATTCGTTGCAATCGTCTCACAACACGTTCTTTGATTTTTTTTGGTTTCGACTCCTTTTTCTTGGGGTCGAACAACATGCCTGTACAGAGACACATAGCTTGCTTGGTCCTCTGCAGCACATCATAGTTTTTGCAAGTTTGACAGCCATCCCAGAACATCTGATCGTCGGTCAACTCAGAGAAAGTGACCGGTTTATATCCTAATTCAGAATTCATTTTCATCACAGCTAAGCCCGTAGTGATACTGAAAATTTTAGCGTCCGGATATTTTGACCTTGAATGATTGAAGATTATTTTCTTGATCTTCTTTGCCAGGCCCTGTCCTCTGTAATCAGGATGAACAATGAGGCCACTATTGGCCACAAATTTCCCGTGTTCCCATGATTCGATATAACAGAAACCTGCAAAGGTATTACCGTCCAATGCTATTACTGCATTTCCATTTTCAATCTTGGAAATAATGTAATCGGGATTTCGTCTTGCGATTCCTGTTCCCCTGACCTGGGCTGCCTGTTCAATGGTTTGACAGATTTCGTTAGCGTAAATGCTATGTGATTTGTTGGCGATTACAATTTTCATTGTATTCGATTATTTGATTAATAAAAATTCTTGGTAACATATGCGGAACCGGACTCACCTGGGTTCCATAAATTGGAAAACACCCTTACGGGCGACGGGGAGGAATGCGTACAAATGACCTGTTGATCAGGTTGATCTGATCAAAAGAAAACTTATTATTATGAAGGAAATTTAAAGACATGAAAAAATAATTAAAACGATTCTGGATTTCGGATAGCAATGATTAGCTACGGCGACGACGGCCGTTGTTACCCGGTAAAGGAGAGTTAACGTTTATGATATTATCTTTTCGTTTCATCGGGATAAAACTATAAAAATTAATTTGTTAGCCGCATTATAAATCGAAAAAAAATGAATAATTGCGAAATTCTTAATATTTGGCACTTCAATTTTTGAATTATTCAACCAAAATATAAAAGGCGCCTATTATAAGACGCCTT
>JABDPU010000301.1 GCA_013042625.1 Flavobacteriaceae bacterium
GATCATCGGTAATCTCAACATCATTTGAAAATGAAGAAATAGCTTTTATCGATCGGTTATACCATTGAATAACAACGACTTCACCTGATTTATCAAGAGCTTTAAATAAATGCGTTGCCAGGTTTCCAGCACCGATTAATGATACTTTGATCATGGGGTAAAATTAGGGAATTTAAAGGAAGTTTTAAGGGGAGGACCTTGGAATTTAGCTTGCATCTCGATACACCTCACTTTGTTCGGCACTCGATGTGACAACTCTTGATACACCTCACTTTGTTCGGCACTCGATGTGACAAGATTGTCTGTTCGAGTGAATTTCTCGTGAGAGAAATTAGTATCGAGAACCCTTTATCTATTAAACTTTTTCTTAGATAGTCTCGGTAGCATACCATATTCCCCCTTAATAAGGGCTTCTTTTTTATGACTTGACCATTTTTTAATTTTTTTTTCAAATTTGATCGCTTGTAGAATATCACGGAACACTTCAGAAAAAACAAGCTTAACTGGCCTTCGATTGTATGTATAACTATCGGAATAAAATCCAGATTTATGTTGAATTAGACGTAATTCCAAATTGGAAGTCACACCGGTATAGTATGTTTTATCTGCACACAATAGAATATAAACGAAGTAGTTTTTCATAACACCAATATAGAAAATATTCTATAAATAACATTACTTTTTACACTACAATATCATCGATCCAATCTGTAACCTGTTACCTGTTACCTGTAACCTGTTAACCGTCACCCGTCACCCGTCACCTGTTACCCGTTACCCGTCACCCGTCACCCGTCACCCGTCACCTGTTACCCGTAACCCGTAACCCGTAACCTGTTACCTTTAATTTTATGCATTTGTCGTAATTGTATTGATTATTATTTTAACAACATATTCAGAATTATTACTTCGATAAATGAATTCTGAAATCCTTAACTTTGCAGGAGTTTTTTGACGACATCTACACTATGCTGAAAAAAATTGCTGATATTCTCTTCTCGACACGGTTAACCGCGTTCTTATTTATTGCATTTGGTGCCGCTATGGCAGTGGGTACCTTTTTGGATGCCGGAATGGATACCTCTCCAACACCTTATTCCCGCCGACTGGTATACAACGCCTGGTGGTTTGAAACCATCATGGCCCTGTTTGTTGTTAATTTCAGTGGGAATATCGTTCGATTTAAACTATTTCGAAAAGAGAAATGGGCCACACTTACCCTGCATCTCTCTTTTATTTTCATCTTGCTGGGTGCCTTTGTTACGCGATATATAGGATATGAAGGTGTGATCGCCATTCGGGAAGGCGCAACTCAAAACCAATTCCTGTCGCAAAAATCCTACATCACAACTTATATTGATGGTGATTATATAATTGACGGACAACCGCAGCGACTGGTACGCCATGATGAGGTTGATTTCACCGACAGGCTTCAAAATCATTTCAAAGCTAAAACCAAGTATGATCAGTCCGAGGTTTCTATTGAATTACTAGATTTCATTAAAGGCGCGGAAGAAGATATTGTAGCCGATCCCGATGGAGATAATTACTTAAAGATCGTGGAGGCTTCAGCTGCCGGTCCGCATAATCATTTCCTTAAAGAAGGACAGGTTCAGAATATTCATAATGTATTATGGGCCCTGAATAAACAAACGCAAGGCGCCATCAATATTATATCAACCGATAGTACCCTTACCATTAATTCGCCCTTCGATGGTGAATATATGACTATGGCAACCATGGAAACCCGACCCATTGTTAAGGATAGCACTCAGCCCCTGGTCCTTCGTTCGCGATTTGTGATCGGTGAACAGGCAGTGGTCATCCCAAACCCGGTGATCAAAGGAAAGTTTGCGGTTGTAAAGAAATCGGAAATGATGCGCGGAAATGAAGAAGATGGTGTCCTGCTTAAGGTTACAGCCAATGGTGAATCGGCACAGGTAGGAGTGCTTGGCGGACAAGGAACCAATAATGCGTTCCGACAAGTTTCGGTGGGCGGACTAGATTTTTCATTCAAATATGGTCCGAAGGTACTTGAGTTGCCATTCTCCATTAAACTAAACGATTTTATTGCTGAACGTTACCCAGGAACCCAAAACAGCTATTCGTCCTATGAAAGCAAGATCACCGTCTTTGATGAGCAGGAGGGCGATTTCGATTTTCATATCTATATGAACAATATCCTGAACCATCGCGGTTATCGATTCTTCCAGGCGTCCTTCGATCCCGATGAAAAAGGAACCATACTCTCGGTCAATCATGATAAGTGGGGTACCCTGTTGACCTACATAGGCTATTTTATGCTGTACTTTGGATTGATGGCCATTATGTTTGCGCCTGGAACACGTTTTGACTCCCTTCGGAAATACCTGAATAAGGTCAAAAAGAAAAAAGAAAAGCTGGCTGCTGCTGCTATGCTCGTTGTAGGGATGACGGCATTCGGACAAACCGATACCACCTCTACTCAAACCCATTCGCCTGAAACACATCAGTTAGCCAAACCAAACAAGGCTACAGTCGATTCTGTATTAAGGGCTAATATTACCTCGAAGGAACAGGCAGTAAAGTTTGGAAAGCTGGTTATCCAGGATCTGGACGGACGGATGAAACCGGTGAATACCTATGCTTCAGAATTGCTTCGGAAACTAACCAAATATGATGCCTACGACGGTCATGATGCCAACCAGGTCTTCCTGAGTATGAGTGAAAGTCCGTTTCTCTGGTACAATATTCCGGTTATTTACCTTCGGAATAAGAAAGCAGATTCCATTAGGAAATTAATCGGTGTAAGTAAAGAGGATAAATATGCTACACTTTCCGATTTCTTTACCAATGACGGACGATATAAACTGGCTCCCTACCTGGAAGATGCCTATAAAGCCCAGGTGCCGAATGCCTTTCAGAAAGAATTCAAGGAAACCGATCAGCGGGTTAATCTGCTTTACAATACCATAGATGGACGATCACTAAAACTGTTTCCTGTTCCCGATGATGAGAACAACCTCTGGATCTCGCCTAAAGAGTATAGAGAAGGCAATTATAAGTTTGAGGATTCTCTTTACG
>JABDPU010000305.1 GCA_013042625.1 Flavobacteriaceae bacterium
CGGCCCAGCGTACCTCTGGTTTCGCCAGTCGTTATCTAACTGATGGTTTTGATGGCGGATTCAATATTGAAGAAGTTAAGGATATTAATGGGAAACCATTAACGCACATGATAAATAGCACCATGATGCGGGTTGAACTCCCCAAAGCGATGAAAACAGGTGATAAGTTTTCGTTTTCTATCAAGTGGTGGTATAACATCAATGATCATGTAAAAGATGGTGGTCGTTCCGGGTATGAGTATTTTACCGAAAATGACAATCGCATTTATGTCATGGCTCAGTTTTATCCAAGAATGGCGGTATATAATGATGTGGAAGGATGGCAGAATTCCCAGTTCTGGGGACGTGATGAGTTCGCACTACCATTTGGAGATTTTGATGTGAATATTACTGTTCCGGCAGACCACATATTAGATGGAACCGGTTACCTGACCAACAGGGAGGAAGTTTTCACTAAAGATATGATGAAGCGATTCAAGCAGGCTACTAAAAGTTATGACAAGCCTGTTGAAATCGTTACCCAGGCAGAAGCAGAAGTAACTGAGAAGTCGAAGAGTACTGAGAAGAAAACCTGGAAACTTTCTGCTCAAATGGTAAGGGATTTCGGATTCGCGACATCCAGAAAGTTCATTTGGGACATGATGGCCGTTAAAATTGGTGAACGGGATGTTATGGCAGTTTCTTTATACTCCAAGGAGGGAAATCCATTATGGGGACAGTGGTCTACCATGGCTGTTGCCAGTACATTAAAGTCATACTCCAGGATGACCTTCGATTATCCTTATCATAAAGCAATTTCGGTTCATGCCCCAATGGGAATGGAATATCCGATGATATGCTACAACTTCGGGCGTCCTGATGCAGAGGGTAATTATTCAGACCGAACCAAATTCGGTATGATCAGTGTTATTATACATGAAGTGGGGCATAATTGGTTCCCTATGATAGTAAACAGTGATGAACGTCAGTGGACCTGGATGGATGAAGGACTGAACACCTTTGTTCAGTACGTAGCCGAACAGGATTTTGGAGAATGGAATCCAACAGCACTTTCTGCAGGAATGACCCAGTATCCTTCACGAAGAGGTCCGGCAAAAAATATCGTTCCTTATATGGGCGGTGATCAGGATTTCATTGCACCGATAATGACGAAGGGGTTGAATACCTATCAATTCGGAAATAATGCATATGGAAAACCTGCGACGGCATTAAACATTCTCAGAGAGACCATTATGGGTCGTGATTTGTTCGATTATTCCTTCAGAGAGTATACCGAAAGATGGATGTTTAAACATCCAACACCTGAAGATTTCTTCAGAACAATGGAAGATGCGTCGGCTTTTGACCTGGATTGGTATTGGAGAGGATGGTTCTTTACCACCGATTATGTTGACATAGGTGTAAAAGAGGTTAAGAAATTTTATGCAACCTCAGAACCAAATCAGTGGATCAAAGATTTTGCTGCTCAGCGTGGTATGGAGATGAGTGATCTTCCACCCCTTGTTTATATGGTAGAAGAAGGAAGCGAAGAATTTGAGGAAAGCCTCAGAAATGGTACCCTTCTGGATAATGCCCCTACGGTGAAGGAATACATTATGGATAATTTCAGTGAAAAGGAGCGAAGTGAATTGAAGCAACCGAAATATTTCTATAATGTCACTTTTGAAAAGCCTGGCGGATTGGTTATGCCAATAATTGTTGAATATACCTACAAGGATGGAACTTCAAAGAAAGAAACCTATCCGGCTCAAATCTGGCGACTGAACGATTCCGAAGCTAGTAAAGCTATAGCATCGGATAAGGAGATCGTTTCGATAAAAGTTGATCCTGATCTTGAAACGGCAGATATAGATACCTCTAACAACTCATGGCCTAAAGAGATTAAACAAAGTCAATTTGATAAATTCAAAAATCAGGTTAAAAATTAAGTATTCACTATAAATGAACTAAGCCAACTGCATGCAGTTGGCTTTTTTTTGACATAAAGGCTTTATATTTGTATTCTATGCATTCAATCCTTTTGTTTATTAGTGGTGGAGAGATCGCCTTTATTCTATTTATTGTGGTGATGGTCTTTGGTGCAGATAAAATTCCCGAGATCGCCAGAGGACTCGGTAAAGGCATGCGCACGCTTAAAAATGCCACCAATGATATCAAGCAGGAAATAACTAAAAGCGCTGAAAAGCATGGTATTGATACCGATGTTACCAAGGGTATCAGCGATGAACTAAAGAAAGTCAAAGATGACCTGGAGGACTTCGGAGGCTCCGTCAAACGCAAACTTTAGCGTTTATTTACAGTTCATCGATCGCACTACGTTAATTTAAAGAATTTTCTTACTTTTTTTTGCAGTTGACAGAAATTAGAATTCTTCTCATCAAAAACTAGCTGCATTTCATCATAGGAATGAAAAGGTTAATACATTTGAGTAACCCAAATCTTAAATTACCGTGAAGAAAAGTCTACTTATTTATGTCTTCATAATGGTCTGTTGCTCATCATTTGCTACTCAGGATGAGCGGGACATTATCAAACAGATAGATAGTATTAATTCGCTTGCTTTGGATCATTATATGAATAACGATCTGATGTTATCCATTAACGCTTTTAATCAAGCTTTAGACCTATCTACTTCCATTGAAGACAGCTACGGAATCGCAGTTGCAAATTTTACCTTAGGTAGGATTTACAGCTTTATGAAAGAAGGCGAGGATGCAGAACGCTGTTTCAAGAAAATGCTCGAAGCCTCAAAGGAAATCAGTGACAACTACCTTATCGCCAATGCATATATGAGCCTGGGTCAGGTTTATAGTCTTAGGGATGATTCGATTGATGTCATTCCTTATTTCCGCAACGCACTTGAATATGCCAAGAAAAAGGATGTAAGGGATCTTGATAACACCGATAAAAAGCAGAATGTTCTTTTTAACATTCAAATGAATCTTGCCGGTTCATTTCTGGATCTTGGAAACCCGAATGAGGCTCTGATCCATTTATTAAGAGCTGAAGAAAACCTTGATAATGCCACATTCAGTTCATATAATGAAGGGTATTTCAGTTTTATTTATGGGCGATACTTTGCTCAAAAGAAGTCCTATTATAAGGCGAATGATCAATATGAAGAAGCTCTGGCCTATATTGAAAGTGATGCGGTGTCTGATGATTTGGCCAGCCAGGAATTATTGAGCTCCATTTATAAGTTTTACTCTAAGTCGCAGTCGGTACTAGATAATACCAGTGAAGCATATACTATTCTCCTGAAATATAATAAGTCGCTTGAAGGATTGATGAATGCCGAGAGAATGAAACAGGAAAACATAGCAAAGTCGAAATTGCTGATTGCCGAATATAAGAGGGAAGCTGAGTTGGCTAACAAGGAAATGGTGTTGCAGGAAGAAGTTACAAGAAAAATGCAGAAATTTAACCTGATCACGACCTTGGCCATTATCCTTCTTGTGGTGTCCTTGATTACGATCTATAGAAATTACCTTTCAAAACAGAAATTGAGTCATATTCTTGAATCTAGAAATCTACAGTTGGAAAGAGCTCGAGATGCCGCTGAGAAATCATCGGAGTTGAAATCGAAATTTATTTCCAACGTAACTCATGAACTAAGAACACCTTTGTATGGTGTGGTAGGAATTTCATCATTGCTGTTGAAAAGCAATGACTTAAGTGAAAAGGACAACAAGTTTCTCAGGTCGCTTAAATTTTCGGGAGACTATCTTCTTAACCTGATCAATGATATCCTCCAGGTAGGAAAGATGGAAACCCATGATGTCGGTCTTCAGGAAAACACTGTAGAATTGCCCGCTTTACTTGAAAACATAGTTGATTCGTTTGAATACAGGCTTCAGGAAAACAATAATGAGATTACCCTGAATATTGATGACAACGCACCTTCGCATATCAAGTGTGATAATGTAAGGTTATCACAGGTATTGATCAATCTTGTAGGTAATAGTATCAAGTTCACCAAGAATGGAAAAATTGAGGTTGAAGCACATGTTGAGAATACACAGGATGATGATGTCAAGCTTAAATTTGTGGTGAAGGATAACGGACCGGGTATTCCTAAGGATCAGCATAAGAAAATATTTGAAAACTTCTCTCAGTTAAATGAAGCCAATGTCGACTACCAGGGCACAGGACTCGGACTGTCAATCGCTCAGAAACTAGTTGAGCTCTTTGGTAGCAAAATCGAGCTAGAGAGTGAACCTGGTAAAGGTGCAGAGTTTAGTTTTACTGTTGATTTTAAGATCGATAAAGAAGCCGCTAAAGTAATGGGAAATACCATTGAAAAAGGAAAAACAGTTTCCATTCATGATCCATATAAGATACTTGTGGCAGAAGACAACAAGATCAATCAAATCGTTACACAAAACGTTTTGGAAAAAGGAAATTTTGAATGTGAAATTGTGGAGAATGGCCTGGAAGCGCTTAATAGGGTGAAAGAAAACCACTATGATCTGGTTTTAATGGACCTGAATATGCCTGTGATGGGTGGAGTAGATGCTACCAAAGAAATCAGGAAGTTCAATCCTAATATTCCAATTCTTGCCTTAACAGCGGCTGATATTGAAGAAGTGAAGAACGACTTCACATCAATTGGATTCTGTGATGTCATCACTAAACCATTCGATAATTTCGAGTTCTATCAAAAAATAACTACCTGCATTCAGAATTATAAACTGCAGGTGAGCTATGATGCAAAATTGGTTAAGGTCTCTTAAATTTAGTCAATAAGATCTGCTAAGATTCCCAGTACTTAAATTTAAAACCAATAAGTGAAGCCCTGTTTTTCAGGGCTTTATTTTTTTCTCGAAATTGATAGTCCGTCACGAATCGGGAGCATAACGGTTTCAACGCGATCATCCCTAATCAGTAGATCATTGTATTCGATTAGGCCAGCCGTAGCTTCATCATCTGGCTCAGGCTCTTCAAGGACTTTACCACTCCAAAGTACATTGTCTGATAACAAAATACCACCAGAATTAAGCTTGTCGATAATCATATGAAAATAGTCACAGTAGTTTTCCTTATCTGCATCGATAAAAACGAGATCAAATTTTAGCTCGAGGGTTGGAACTATTTCTTTTGCGTCTCCCAAATGCTGAATGATCTGATTGGAGTATGGTGATCGATTGAAATATCGTTTTTGAAAGTCAAACAATTCCTCATTCATATCAATTGTGTGCAATTCTCCTCCGGCTTGTATTCCTTCCGCCAGGCAAATTGCTGAATAACCTGTATAGGTTCCGATTTCCAGGATGTTTTTCGGATTTACAATTTTGGAAATCATACTTAATACCCGACCCTGATAATGACCGCTCAACATCCTGGGTTGGAGGATCTTCTGGTTGGTTTCCCTGTTTAATTCCGAAAGTAATTGGGGCTCAGCCTGAGAATGCCTTACCACGTACTCGTCGATTTCTTCGGGTAAAAAGTGCATTAGCTTAAAATTCTGTTGATCAGTTTTTGTTTTGAATCTTCATCGTCTCCCCATAACCATTGTAATACATTAGCTTCCCAGATATCATCGCATTCATCCTGGTTTAATATATCACGCTCCATAGCCAGGTCCAGTATTTTTCCAGGGTAAGAAGACTGCTGCACGCTTTCCATCTCTCCCAATGGATATGGATCGTCAAGACCCATTATTATTTGTTTCGAGCTCTGATTTTCAACCAAAAGTTTGAGCGATCCTGTATCATGAACAAGGGTATCGAAGAATATATTTCGGTGCCCCACTGCCTTACGTGGATGCTGCATGCCCTCGAACAGATCGGGGCGACCGTCAAAGCCCTGGATTCTTCGACCCAGGTTTATTTGGGCTAATTGTCCGCCATGTGCAAAGCAAACCCTCATGTTAGGAAATTTATCCTGGTAACCATTCAGGGTTAAAAAGTGATAGGCATCGGCGCACTGGGCCAGCATCCAGATCAGGTGAAAGCGCCAGGCTGTATTCTCGAGCTTGATGAATTTCTCACCATCATAAGGATGAATCTCAACGGCCAGGTTATATTTGTTGGCAAGTTCAAAAATAGGCTCATTTTCTTCATCGAAAATGCATCGCCAGGTTCCGATCGTGTCCATGTAGTGGGTTGGAAGACATAATAACTGCATGCCCAATTCTTCTACGCAACGTTCAATTTCCCAGCATGCTCCTCTTACAAAACCTGGGTGAACCACAAAACCACAGGTGAATTTATCCGGATTATCATGCTGAACTTTGGCATTAAAATCATTCTGAAACCGAAGAGCTTGTTTCATTTCTTCTACTCGCAGGCCATTACCATATAATTGCGACAGGTTGAGCACAACAGCGTGATCGATTTTATTGTGCTCCATCCATTCGAGTTTTTCATTCAGGAAAAAACTGGAGTCTGTAACCGGTCTTTTCCAATCGTGTTGAAGCATGAATTTTCGATCCTTGTCTACCCAAAAAATACCTTTATCCTCCATGAATTTGGGAATTTCTTCTGGATAGGGAAGGAGGTGAGAATGTCCGTTTATTCGCAGTTTTCGCTTCATCTATTCATCTTCAAGCTTAACCTTCTGAGGTGGTTGCATGACTGCTCCGCAATTCGGACAACTTCTTTTATCGAGATCACTATAATAGTTATCAAAAATCTGAGGCATGTCGGTTTCGATATTCTTCAATGTGAAATCTTCTTCATAAAGCTTGGTTACGCAGGACTCACAAAACCACATCAGAGCATCACGCATGCCCTTTGGTCGTTTATATTCAATTACTAAACCTACGGTATTCGCTCCGCGTTGTGGAGAATGAGGCACCTTAGGTGGAAGAAGGTAGATATCTCCTTCTTTGATGTGAACATCCTTGGGTGTGCCCTTGTCTATAATTTTCAATACAATATCACCTTCAACCTGGTAAAAGAATTCAGGTGTCTCATTGTAATGATAGTCTTTCCGGCTATTTGGACCTCCAACAACCATGACGATAAAATCGCCATCTTTCCATACAACTTTGTTACCAACAGGAGGTTTAAGCAAATGCCTGTTTTCTTCAATCCACGCTTTAAAATTTAATGGTGATACTAATTTACTCATGATGTCTCTGATCTATTTCTTCTAAAATTACAAAGATTTTGTTCTTCCACCGTCAACCGGAAGATTAATTCCATTGATATAAGCAGCTTGCTCGCTGGCAAGGAACAAAATAGCAGCTGCGGTTTCTTCGGGTTTCGCAAAGCGCTTTGCAGGCGTATAATTCTTCATGATCGCTGTCATTTGATCGATACTCGTATTCTCCTGCGAGGCCTTGATTTTAATTATTTCATTCAATCTTTCGGTTTCTGTGAAACCGGGGAGAACATTGTTTACGGTAATTCCCATGGCACCGACTTCTCCGGCAAGTGTCTTGCTCCAGTTTGCAACGGCATTTCTGATGGTATTGCTCACACCTAATCCGGGAATAGGCTCTTTGACCGAGGTGGAGATCACATTGATGATTCTACCGAATTTCTCCCTGGTCATATATGGAATTACCGACTGTGCCAAAACATGGTTACAGATCAAATGCTGATTAAAAGCTTTTCTGAACTCTTCTAGAGAAGCATCTTTAATGAGTCCGCTTCTTGGTCCACCGGTGTTATTTATCAGAATATGAAACCCTGTATTGTCGCTTAAATATTCTGAAATAGTTTTCTGAAGTTTGGCCGGTTCGAAGAAATCGGCAACCAGATAGTCATGGTCATTGCCCGGTAATTCCTGGAGAACCTCTTTTAGTCTGTCTTCATTCCTGGCCATCAAAGTTACTCGTACCCCTTCCTTTGCAAGAGCAATAGCCGTTGCTTTACCAATGCCCTGAGTGCTTCCGCAAACCAAAGCAGTTTTATTTTTTAGTCCTAATTCCATTACTTAATACTTTATACAAACATTTTTTGGTTCTGTAAAGAAGCGCAGCACTTCAAATCCGCCTTCCCGTCCCACTCCCGAATTTTTAACACCACCAAAAGGTGTTCGCAGATCCCTGAGCATCCAGGTATTCACCCATACAATTCCTGAATGAATGGCATGACTCCTACGCATGGTTCGGCTTAAATCATTGGTCCAAATCGTAGCTGAAAGCCCATAATCAACTTTGTTTGATATTTCCAGCACTTCTTCCTCGGTATCGAATGGCATAATTGTTACAACTGGTCCGAATATCTCCTCACGGTTCGCCCTGCAATCATCAGAATCGACCTCAATAACTGTCGGATTCATATAATAGCCATCATCAAATCCCCTTACAATAAATCGCCCACCACCGCATAAAATCTTCCCACCTTCATTTTTGGCAATATCTACATAGTCCAGTACCTTTTCCAAATGATCTTTGGAAACCAAAGCGCCTATATCAACATGATCATCATTGGGATGGCCTACGCGTAATTTTTTTACGCGTGCAACAAAATCAGACTTGAACTTATCAAATAGAGGCCTTTCTATGAATATTCGGCTTCCGCACAAACAAATCTGTCCCTGGTTTGAAAACGATGATTGCACAGTAGTGTCGAGCATGGCCTCGTAATCGC
>JABDPU010000307.1 GCA_013042625.1 Flavobacteriaceae bacterium
TACACCTTCACAAGACTGCAACTATAAATTAAAATAAGAGAAAAAAGAATGAATAGTTTACGCATAGCCTGTTTTGATGCAAAGTTACCTGAAAATGTAAAGAGGGTCAAGAATTTAACATCTTCCATAAACGGTCTTTCAATTCCATTAAGCCTTGTTGAGCAACAGAGGAAATGAAAATATAATCAACAGCCAGGGTCTCATCTAATTCGGTTTTAAGCTCGGCTTTCAATTCTTCATCAAGCATGTCGCTTTTCGAAATGGCCACCAGCCGCTCCTTATCCAGCATCTCAGGATTATAGCGCCTTAATTCATCCAGGAGGATTTCATATTGTTCTGCTATGTCCTTTGCATCAGCCGGAATCAAAAACAGCAGTATTGAATTTCGCTCAATATGCCTTAAAAAATAATGCCCGAGGCCTTTTCCCTCGGCAGCACCTTCGATTATCCCGGGAATATCGGCCATAACGAACGACTGGTAATCCCGGTATTCCACAATACCCAGGTTGGGTTTTAAAGTAGTGAATTCGTAGTCGGCGATTTTTGGCTTGGCCGCAGTCAAAACCGAAAGCAGGGTTGATTTGCCGGCATTCGGGAAACCCACCAGACCAACATCGGCCAGAACCTTTAGTTCGAGGGTAATGTTCATTTCTTCACCAGCTAAACCAGGTTGTGCATACCTGGGAGTTTGACGGGTTGAGCTTTTAAAATGCCAGTTCCCCAAACCACCTTTACCTCCAGTGGCAACCTTAATTTCCTCCTTGTCCTCAGTTATTTCAAACAGAATTTCGTTTGTATCGGTAGTCCTGACCACAGTTCCGAGTGGCACATCAATATAGACATCTTTTCCATTCGCACCTGTGCTGCGTTGTTTACCACCGTCTTTACCATGATCTGCGCGAAAATGCTTTTTAAATTTCAGATGATAGAGCGTCCATAAATTGGAGTTACCACGAACAATTACATGGCCGCCACGGCCGCCATCACCACCGTCAGGTCCCCCTTTCGTTATATATTTCTCCCTGTGTAAATGGGCTGAGCCCTTGCCACCTTTTCCGGAGCACACATAGACCTTAACATAATCTACAAAATTGCCCTCCGTCATTTTAAAAAAGAATTGAAATTGTTAAAAGAGATGATCTAAAAGGAATTGATCAAAGCACTCACGCGGACTGTGATTTCTTCAATACTACCAACACCATCAATGCCAAAATACTTATTCTGACCGGAGTAATAATCCTTCAGGACCGCAGTTTTGTCGTAATACTCACGGATTCGGTTTCTGATAACGCCCTCGTTGGCATCATCTGCCCGTCCACTGGTTTTTCCCCTTTCCAGTAATCGCTTAACCAGAATATCATCATCTACTTCCAGTGCAATCATGGCTGTAATCTCTGAATCCTTGGTATGCATCAACTGATCAAGAGCCTCTGCCTGTGCCGTGGTTCTTGGAAATCCATCGAAAATGAATCCATTCGCATCGGCATTTTTCTCTACTTCAGCGTTGAGCATATCGATAGTCACCTGGTCGGGAACAAGTTCACCCTTATCCATATAAGATTTTGCCAACATCCCCAGTGCCGTTTCATTCTTAATATTAAAACGGAAAACATCCCCTGTGGAAATATGCACCAGGTTGTATTTCTTCTTGAGGAAATCTGCTTGTGTACCCTTTCCAGCCCCGGGAGGACCGAACAGAACCAAGTTAGTCATATGCTGTGTTTTTTTTATTTGATAAACCTCAGGAATATCTCGTCCGAGGCCGTCATAATCTAAACCATACCCCACAATAAACTTATCCGGGATCTCAATACCTACATAATGCAATTTGAAGTCCTTTTTATAAGCTTCGGGCTTGAAAAAGAGCGTGGCTACTTTCAGGCTTTTAACCCTTTCATTTTTGAAAATGCGATGTACTTCATTCAAAGTTTTCCCTGAATCTATAATGTCTTCAAGGATGACTACAGTGCGTCCAGTAAGATCCTGGGTCAGTCCGATAAGTCGCTGGATGTCTTCAGAAGATTTAACCCCCTGATAGGAGGCCAGTTTGATAAAGGTTACCTCACATGGATTGGGATATTTCTTTACGAAATCACTGGTAAACATGAAGGAGCCATTCAAAATTCCAACAAAGACAGGAATTTCATCTCCCATGTCCCTGGCAATTTCTTCGGCCAATCTGCCGACAGCTTCATCAATCTCTTCAGCCGAAATAAATGGCTTAAAGTATTTGTCGTGAAGTTTTATCACCCTGTTTTCCTTTAGAAAGGCAAAGATAGTTAATTGTTAAAGTTTTTACTATGATTTGAATGCCGTTTTTCAATCGCATTTCCATATTTAAATGTATTTTTGAACATCATATTAAACGGGTTGATGAATTACTTTTCTTCAGGTTTCAAATTAGGTATTCTGGGCGGCGGACAGCTTGGTAAAATGCTGCTTAATGAAACCCGCAAATGGGACATTCAAACCATTATTCTTGATCCTAGTCCGGATGCACCTTGTAAAGTAGGCAGTCATGAATTTTATGTTGGCGACCTGATGGATTTCGATACGGTGTACGAATTCGGAAAAAAGGTGGATATACTTACAATTGAGATCGAAAACATTAATGTTCAGGCCTTAAGGGAACTTGAACAGGAGGGGAAACAAGTTTATCCTTCTGCCAGTACCCTGGAAATCATTCAGAATAAGGCTAAGCAAAAACTCTTTTATGTGGATCATGACCTGCCTACAGCAAATTTTAATCGATATGCTTATAAGGGAGAGATTGAAACCGCTATAACAAATTCTGTGCTGGATTTTCCTTTTGTTTGGAAGAGTGCTCAATTTGGTTATGATGGCCGCGGAGTAAAGATTGTAAAGAATGAAAATGATCTCGCTGATCTGCCCAATGTTGAATGCATTACTGAGCAGCTTATTGATTTCAAGAATGAGCTTGCTGTCATTGTTGCCCGCTCGGCCAATGGCCAGGTTGCCGCATATCCGGTTGTTGAAATGGAATTTCATCCCGAAGCCAACCAGGTGGAGTATGTGCTTTGTCCAGCCAGGATCAGCTCTGAAGTGGCAGCAAAAGCCGAATCAATCGCGCTTAAAACCAGCGCTGCATATGAGCATGTGGGCTTACTGGCTGTTGAGATGTTTCAGACTCAGGATGATGAAATACTTATAAACGAGGTGGCCCCCAGGCCCCATAATTCGGGACATCATACAATTGAATCCTGTTATACGTCCCAATTTGAACAACATCTGAGAGCGATTTTGGGTTTACCGCTCGGATCATCCAGGAACAAGGTTGCCGGGATCATGGTAAATTTGGTCGGTGATCCGGAACATGAGGGTGATGTTGTCTATCACAATATTAAAATGGCGCTTGACCTTGAAGGAGTGACACCTCATATTTATGGTAAAAAACAAACACGCCCTTTTCGTAAAATGGGTCATGTAACAGTTGTTAATGAAGACATCAGCGTTGCACGTGAAATTGCGGAAAAAGTTAAAAATACAATTAAAGTAATCAGTGAATAAATTATGGCAGAGGTTGGAATTATCATGGGAAGCGATAGCGATTTACCCGTTATGCAGGACGCTATTGATATCCTCAGGGAATTGGGAGTAAAAACTGAAGTCGACATTGTATCAGCGCATCGAACTCCTGAAAAAATGTTTGATTATGGAAGAACGGCTCATAATCGAGGCATTAAGGTGATTATTGCCGGAGCAGGCGGAGCAGCGCATCTTCCAGGCATGGTGGCCTCAGTCTCACCCTTACCGGTCATAGGTGTTCCGGTTAAATCAAGAAATTCGATAGATGGTTGGGATTCAGTTTTATCCATTCTTCAAATGCCTGGCGGAGTACCCGTTGCGACGGTGGCTTTAAACGGAGCAAAGAATGCAGGGATTCTCGCCGCTCAAATATTGGGAGCACAGAATCCGGAAATGCTCAATAGAATTTTAGCATACAAGGACAGCTTGAAATCAAAGGTGATCAAAGCTTCAGAAGACCTGAAAAAATAAAACCCCGGTAAGGATCCGAGGTTTTATAATTGCTATTAATCAACCATTTTTTTAGAGTTAGGAATAACTCCAGAAAAATCAGGGCGAATGTAATTAAAAAAGTCGTTCAAGCTGTTAAATGTTAATTAAAATTAATAAGATCAGGCAGTTAGAGAGAAAAGACCTACTAAATTCTGTTTTTTGTAGGCCCTTATTCCCTTAATTTTACTTAAACCTATTAGTTGAATATGAATATCCTGAATTCACCTTTTACAACACCCTATAGTACAGCACCTTTTGCCAGAATAAAAGATTCAGATTTTCTTCCGGCCTTTAAGAAAGCCATAGAGGAAGGCAAATCAGAAATCGAAGCCATTGTAAACTCCGACTTACCTCCAACCTTCGAAAATACAATTGCGGCCTTAGATTTTGCTGCTGAACAATTAGACCGGATTTCAAGTATTTTCTTTAATCTGAATTCCGCTGAAACCAACGATACAATACAGGCCTTAGCCCAGGATATTTCACCACTACTTTCAGATTTTTCGAATGACATTCTGCTTAATGACAGATTGTTCAAGCGAATCAAGTTTGTTTATGAATCCAGGCACGGACTGAACTTAAGGGGTGAAGACCTGCGTTTAGTTGAAAAAAAATATAAACAGTTTACACGAAACGGGGCCAATCTGGATGATGATGGTAAGTCTCGCTTGAGGCAAATCGATAAGCAATTGGGTAAACTGAAACTTAAATTCGGAGAGCATGTGCTTGCTGAAACCAATGCTTATGAGTTGCACATTACAGATGAAAGCGATATCTCCGGAATACCCGAAGGTGCTGTTGAAGCAGCTAAACAATTAGCAGAATCAAAAGAAAAACCGGGATGGATCTTCAATCTGAATTTCCCCAGTTATATACCTTTTATGACCTATGCCGATAATCGTGAACTAAGGAAAGAACTTGCTCTGGCGTATGGCAGGAAAGGCTTTCAGGGAAACCAATATGACAATAAGAAAATCGTACTCGAAATCGTTAACCTCCGTCATGAGAGAGCACAATTATTAGGATATAACAACCATGCGCATTTCGTTCTCGAGGAACGAATGGCTGGCTCAAGTAATGCAGTTAAACAATTTCTTCAGGACCTCCTTAAAAAAGCCAAACCCGCGGCCGAAAGGGAATTTGAGCGATTAAGGTCATTTGCACAGGAAACCGATGGAATTGAAGAACTTCAGAAATGGGATGCTTCTTATTATACTGAAAAACTCAAACAAAAACTGTTTGACCTGGACGACGAGAAACTCAAACCATATTTCAAACTGGAAAATGTGATTGAAGGTGTCTTTAAGATCGCTTCTATGCTCTTCGACCTGAATTTTGAAGAAATTCATGACATTGACAAATATCATGAAGAGGTAAAAACTTACAGGGTGACGGATGGAGATAATAATTTTATTTCAATTTTTTATGCCGATTTCTTCCCACGGCCAGGCAAGCGTAATGGCGCCTGGATGACATCCTTTAAGCCGCAGTACATCAAAGGTGGTGAAAACAGCCGACCACATGTGTCTATTGTTTGTAATTTCACCAAATCCACTGAAACCAGACCATCGCTTTTGACCTTTAATGAGGTGAAAACACTTTTTCATGAATTCGGACATGCTTTACATGGCATGCTGGCCAATACAACCTATCCGAGCTTATCAGGAACCTCCGTTTATTGGGATTTTGTTGAATTGCCCAGTCAGTTGATGGAAAATTGGTGTTATGAAGAAGAAGCCCTTTCCCTATTCGCCAGACATTATAAAACTAGAGAATCTCTGCCTATTGAGTTTATCGAAAAGATTAAAGACTCTTCTACCTTTATGGAGGGTATGAAAACCCTGCGCCAGATTAGTTTCGGACTATTAGATATGAGTTGGCACGGGCAAGACCCATCGGGAATTACAGATGTTAAGTCGCACGAGATAAAGGCTTTTGAAGGCTCTCAATTTTATCCCGATTGTCCTGAGAATTGCATGAGCACCTCATTCTCCCATATTTTCCAGGGTGGTTATTCTTCAGGCTATTACAGTTATAAATGGGCCGAAGTGCTGGACGCCGATGCCTTTGAAAACTTCAAGGAGAACGGGATCTTTAATAGAGAAACAGCCAGGAGTTTTAAAAATAATGTGCTGTCCAAAGGAGGAACTGAAGATCCTATGGAGCTATATGTGAAATTTAAGGGTAGAACACCCGACAATAAAGCATTGTTAAAACGTGCCGGATTACTAAATTGAATTTCTTAATGGCATTGAATATTAACATTGTTGAGGTTTATTTATATTTATACATTAACTAAAATAAGGATGTAATGCC
>JABDPU010000314.1 GCA_013042625.1 Flavobacteriaceae bacterium
GCAACAGTTTTAGAAGATATTGACGTAGCAGGTAATCCAACCAAGAAGTATACGAATCTTGGTTTTGTTGGAATTGAAACCGTAAGCACTACGGTTGACGCCTCTGGTATGACACATTTCCATATTGATGTCTGGTCACCTGACTTTACCACGTTCAACATAAAGCTTGTTGATTTCGGTGCCGATAACGCATTTGATGGCGGTGATGATTCCGAACATGAAATCAGTATTTCAGGCCTGCCTCAGGGTGAATGGGTTAGTCTGGATATACCACTGTCTGACTTTACCGGATTGACCTCAACATCGAATATAGCTCAATATATTCTTGTAGGATTTCCTTATGAGGTAACTGATGTATTTATTGACAATGTATATTTCCATAATTAGTAAAGATTAAAAAAGAAGATGAAAATGATTCATATAAATAAACTAAAGATCGTTTCCGTATTGTTCATTGTTCTTGCGTTTGCAGGATGTACGACTGATGAAACTCAAACAGTGGCCACCTTCAATACATTGGTCATGGCAGACGAATTTGACAATACAGGAGCACCTGACCCTGACATGTGGACTTATAATATTGGGACCGGATCAAATGGTTGGGGCAATAATGAATTACAGTATTATACCGATAGACCCGAGAACGTAATTGTAGAGGGCGGGACATTAAAAATTACAGCCCGTCCTGAAAGTTTTGAAGGCTCCGGCTATACTTCGGCAAGGCTTATAACAAAAGGTTTATTTGAAAAACAATACGGACGTTTTGAGGCTCGTATAAAGATGCCATTTGGTCAGGGTATCTGGCCGGCATTCTGGATGCTGGGCAATGACATTGACGAGGTGAGCTGGCCGCAATGTGGTGAGATCGATATTATTGAAAACTTTGGGCGAAACCCAACAGTGATCACTGGAGCGGTTCATGGTCCTGGATATAATGCAGGCGATGCAATATTTAAGGACTATGATCTCGTCAACGAACGTATTGATACAGATTTCCATATCTATGGTATAGAATGGGGCCCCAATTATATTAATTATTACGTAGATGACGTCCTGTATAATCAAATCACCCCGGAAGATGTTCCGGGAGAATGGGTTTTTGACCATCCGTTTTTTATGATTCTCAATGTTGCAGTAGGTGGTAATGCGGTTGGTTCTCCAAATGAAACTACTCAATTTCCACAAACAATGTATGTCGATTATATCAGGGTTTATGAATAGTAAATCACCTTAATTGATTTCTAAAAGAATAAATGCTATTTAATTTGATTAAAGTCGAAGATAAAAAGAAGGTTCGTCTTATTTTTAAGGCGACCCTTCTGAATCTTTGCTGATAGCTGAAATCGACATTACAACTGGCCTCATTCTATTCCTGCTAAATGTTTTTATGTTTGGTAACGAGATGTTTAGAATTCAAAAAACAGACTCATGAAATCTGTGTTAACCAAAATAATAGTAGTTTGCGCACTTTTATTAAGTGTATCCTGTAATCAGGATAAGACCAAAAAAGAAACGCCAATTCAAAAAGATTCCGATTTGACAGCGAAAGACATTTTAGGAAACCCGGAGTATTTAGCCATTTCCTACGGTGGTTATAGAGGGAAGTCCAGAGATATTCAACCAACGGTAGATCAGATAAAGGAGGACATGAAGATTCTTCATGCCATGAATATCCGTATTCTTAGAACATACAACACCAAATTAAGACATGCCACAACCTTACTTGAGGCCATAACAGAGCTCAGAAAAGAGGACCCTTCCTTTGAGATGTTTGTGATGCTGGGTGCATGGATAGATTGTGAGAACGCCTGGACAGACAGGCCGCCTAATCATGATAGCGAGGATCTTGAAGCCAATACAGCCGAGATTGAAAGAGCGGTTAATATGGCCAATAAATATCCGGATATTGTTAAGGTTATTGCTGTTGGAAATGAGGCCATGGTCAAGTGGGCCACAAGTTATTTTGTGCAGCCAGGGATAATTTTAAAATGGGTTAATCATTTACAAAATCTTAAGTCTGAAGATAAATTGCCAGAAGACCTTTGGATAACAAGTTCCGATAATTTTGCATCCTGGGGAGGCGGTGATCCCGAATATCATGTTGAAGATTTAAATAGCCTGATTAAGGCTGTTGATTATATATCCATTCATACTTATCCCATGCACGACACGCATTACAATCCCGTGTTCTGGGGTGTTATGGAAGATGAAGATCAATTGACCGAATTGGATAAGATCGACAGATCTATGCTGCGAGCCAGGAATTATGCCATTTCACAGTTTGATAGTGTACGCAACTATATGAAGAGCCTGGAAGTTGATAAACCAATACACATTGGTGAAACAGGATGGGCAAGCGTTTCTGATGGATATTACGGACATAAGGGTTCAAGGGCCACTGATGAATATAAGGAAGCTATTTTTTACAACCATTTGCGTGAATGGACAAACGAAAATAGCATTTCCTGTTTTTACTTTGAGGCTTTTGACGAACCCTGGAAAGACTCCTATAATTCGAACGGATCTGAAAATCACTTCGGGTTATTTACGGTCGAGGGTTATGCCAAATATCCTTTATGGGAATTGGTTGATCAAGGGGTATTTGAAGGTCTGACACGTGATGGGAATAAAGTTTTGAAAACCTATAATGGCGACAAAGAGGAGTTGATGAAGGAGGTGGAAGTGCCCATCCCTTTCGGAGCAGTTAATGCTAACTAATGATATACACTATGAGATCATTTAAATATTCCGTCTATATTTTATTAATTTGTTTTATGAGCTGCGGCGAAAAGCAAAATCCATTGTCAGTTGAGGTTTATGAAAGTTCAGCAAGCGGTAATAAGTTGACGCAGCTTACAGAATTTGAAACCTCCGGTGTGGATAATCTAATAAAGATCTCCATTTTGCCTGATCAGGAATTTCAGAGCATTACCGGTTTCGGAGGTTCTTTCACTGAATCATCCGCTCACTTATTGAATAAGTTGGGTAAGGAAAACCGGGAAAAAGTTCTGCAAGCCTATTTTGGCGAGGATGGTGCCAAATACTCTCTTACCAGGACTCATATTAATTCGTGTGATTTTTCCGTAAGCAATTATTCCTATGCACCTGAGGAAGGGGATAAGGAATTAAACAGCTTTAGCATAGATGAGGATAGAGACGATATTATCCCAATGATAAAAGAGGCTATGGCTATTTCAAAGGATGGTTTCAAAATCATATCATCGCCATGGACCGCTCCGCCCTGGATGAAAGATAACAACGACTGGGTTGGCGGCAAACTTTTACCAGAATATTATGACAGCTGGGCTCTTTTCTTTTCTAAATATATTGATGCCTATAAAGCTGAAGGCATTGATATCTGGGGGATTACTGTTGAAAATGAACCTTTAGGAAATGGTAATAACTGGGAAAGCATGCATTATTCCCCAGCTGAAATGACCGATTTCGTAGTGAATCATCTAGGTCCTAAGTTGGAAGCCGATGGCAAAGGTGACCTGGTTGTACTTGGTTATGATCAGAACCGCGAACATCTGAACGAGTGGGTGGATGAGATGTTCAGGGATGAGGAATCCACAAAGTATTTTGATGGGACTGCTGTACATTGGTATGCCAGCACCTATGAAGTATTCCCTGAAGAACTGCAATATGCACATGAGAAAGCTCCCGACAAGTACCTGATTCAATCGGAAGCTTGCGTAGATGCCGAAGTACCCAAATGGCAGGATGATGCCTGGTACTGGTCGAAAGAAGCAACTGACTGGGGCTTTGACTGGGCACCGGAAAAAGATAAACCTTTACACCCCAAATATGTACCGGTCTATCGTTATGCACGTGATATCATTGGATGTCTTAATAATTGGGTTGATGGTTGGGTCGACTGGAATATGGTTCTGGATAGAAATGGTGGCCCAAACTGGTTCAAGAATTGGTGTGTTGCTCCGGTAATTGTTGATCCGGAGTCCGATGAGGTGTATTTTACGCCTCTATATTATACACTGAGCCATTTTAGTCGGTTTATCAGGCCTGGTGCTGTACGAATCGGATTTGAAAATTCAGATCCTGATCTTATGGTCACTGCTGCAAGGAATCCTGATGGATCCATTGCAGTAGTTGTGTTGAATATGAATCATGAGGCTAAACCCATCAATTTAGCTCTTGCCGATAAAGACATCAATATCGCCATAAATGCCAAGGCCGTTCAAACAATAATTATAAATAAATAGCTATGTCAGATAACGGAACAGGGGTACAGGATAGAGTTCCTTTCATACAAAAAGCAGCTTTCGGATCAGGTCACCTGGTAAATAATTTAATGCCCGGGGCTTTGGCCATATTTATGTTTTTCCTCCTTACGGCATTTGGCATGGATCCCTTTTTAGCCGGTTTACTCGGTGGGTTACCCAGGATTGTCGATGCCATTTCCGATCCCATCATGGGATATATTTCAGATAATACGAATACACGATGGGGAAGACGCCGACCTTATATCTTTATAGGAGCCATTCTTACCGGACTCTTGTTTATTCTGCTCTGGCAAATGGATGAGAACAACACACAGGATTATAATTTTTGGTATTTCCTTACCATATCGGCAGTGTTTATTCTTGCTAATACAACCTTTTCAACACCGCTAATCGGACTTGGGTATGAAATGACATCAGACTATAATGAACGAACAAGACTTATGGGATTGGCCAATATTGTTGGTCAAGTAGCCTGGATGGTTGTGCCCTGGTTTTGGGTTTTGATCGCTGATGAAGATATTTTTGCCACCCAAGCCGAAGGAGTTAGAAAACTCTCCATCATTGTCGGTGTAATCGCAATTGTATTTGGAATCTTACCTGCCATCTTTTGCAGAGGGATAGATTCAAGTAAAATCGAAAATCGCCAGGAAATATCATTCAGGAACCTGGTTGGTATTTTTGGAAATTTATTCAAAGGCATTATTCAGGTGTTCAGGCATAAACCGTTTTTAAGATTATGCGGTGCTACCTTTTTGGTTTTCAATGGATTTCAAATTGTGGCCTCTTTTAGTTTTTTCATCATTCTGTTCTATTTGTTTAATGGTGATTATGCGGCTGCGGGAACCTGGCCTGCATGGTTCTCTACCATTCTTGCTGTGATTACAGCTTTTTTCGTGATTCCAATCGTAGCCTGGATGGCTAATAAATGGGGAAAAAAGAACTCTTTTATAATATCTACTGCAATCTCAATAATCGGTTACGGATTGAAATGGTGGGGCTTCAATCCGGAAAATCCATTCCTTATGTTCTTACCGCTTCCATTGATGGCGTTTGGCCTGGGTTGTCTGTTCACATTGATGATGAGTATGACAGCAGACGTCTGCGATCTGGACGAATTAGAAAACGGAATGCCAAGGAAAGAAGGTACATTTGGTGCAATATACTGGTGGACCGTTAAATTAGGGCAGGCTTTGGCTTTGATTGTTGGTGGAGCAGTGCTTAAATGGGTAGGATTTGATGGAAATGCTGCTACCCAAGCAGCAGAAACCCTTACACAATTGCGAATTGCAGATATAATAATTCCGGCGGTTACAGCCGCACTGGCAATTCTGGTGATGTGGAATTACGGCCTATCTGAAGAAAAAGCGAGAGAAATAAAAGCCGAATTGGAAGCAAGACGAGGTAAGTTGTAATTAAGTCAAACAAAAAAAATTAACATGTCAGCAAAATTAGTAATCATATTAGTGGGGATTGTTCTTATTGGCGTGGCAGTTCTGAGTAGCCTCGTTAAAAAAGACTCTAACAAAACTCTCATTAATTCAAAAGTGGGCATACCACTGGGAATACTGGGAGTGATGATGATCATTTATGGGAGTTATACTTCTGATGTCGGATATGTCAATAGCCAGATGGAACAGATTTCCAGAGGAAACAAAATACAGATAGAAGGTCCCGTTAAGGCCGTAACAGTGATTTCACCAGTTGAAGCTGACTCTGTCGATTGTAGAATTCTTTCCATGGGCGTGTATCCTGAAGGTCATGAAAAAGATATTTGGGTGGTATTAAAACCTTCTGATAACAAATATTATCCGCAGTCAGACCATACCAATACATCTTATAAAAGAGATGGGAAATGGCAGGTCGTTACCAGGTTTGGTGGTGATAAAGAAGAGAAATATGAGCTGATTGTTTTCGAGACTGATTCATTAGCTTCACAGTTTTTTAGTACAACTATTCTCGATTGGAAGAATAAGGAATCTTATCCCGGACTTGAAGAAGCTAATATACCGGTTGGTGCAACGGAAGTAGACAGAATAAATGTGTATTTACAAAAAAATTGCAGGGGAGTCCATTAACAATTCCATCGGATTAAAACAAAATACACAAATACAGCTTTAATATGAAGGATACCATAACTCCCCGAAAAGTCCCCGTGGGACAAAAAATTGCGTTCGGATTTGGCATGTTGGCCAATCAAATGTTTCCTGCTATACTCGGGATATTTATGGTTGTTCTGGTTCAGGACCTTGGATTCCCTGGCTGGATGTGGGGTTTAATATTTTTTGCACCGAGAATTTTTGACGCGATTACCGACCCTATAATGGGCTTCATATCTGATAATACGAAATCAAAATGGGGAAGACGCCGACAATATGTACTGATAGGAGGGTTAATCATGGGGATCGCATATATTTTCATGTGGCAACTGTTTAAGGAAAATTCTCTTGAATATAATTTTTGGTATTTCTTTTTATGGTCCCTTTTATTCTATCTGGGGCTAACTATTTTTAGTGTCCCCTACGTGGCGATGGGCTATGAAATGAGTGATGATTTTCATGAACGCACCAATATCATGGCCATAGCTCAATGGATTGGACAATGGGCATGGGTAATAGCTCCGTGGTTCTGGGTTATTATGTATGATCCCGATTGGTTTCCTTCAGCTGAGGTTGCCGCAAGAGAACTTGCAATCTGGGTTGCGATTCCCTGCGCAATATGTGCTATAGTGCCCGCTATCTTTATTAAAAGTGAGTCTACTCTTGATAAGGATTATGAGCCATTAAATGTTTCCAACATTGGTAATAGTCTTAAAAAGATCCTTTCAAGCTTTGTAGAGGCATTTAAATTGAAAGAATTCAGAAAGATATGTATTGCTACATTCTTAATCTTCAACGCATTTAATACGGTTGCAGCTCTTACTTTTTTTGTGATTGTATATAAGTTATTTAATGGTGATGCGGCAGCAAGTGGCTTATGGGTATCATTATTTGGTTGTTTTGGTGCATTAGGTACCACATTTATAGTAATTCCAACTGTTACCTGGATGTCTAGAAAATTCGGGAAGAAGAATACTTTTTTACTCTCACAAGGCATTTCGGTTATAGGATATATCTTGTTGTGGTTTTTATTTAT
The DNA here is from genome assembly GCA_013042625.1 of Flavobacteriaceae bacterium. Lineage (GTDB taxonomy): Bacteria > Bacteroidota > Bacteroidia > Flavobacteriales > Flavobacteriaceae > SHLJ01. The sequence continues at coordinate 7,377 of JABDPU010000314.1, forward strand.
ACCGGGAAAACCATGGATGTATATCTTCGCTCTTCCATTTTTTTCATTTGGTATTGGTGGTTTATTTACTATCATGATGTCTATGACTGCGGATGTTATTGATATAGATGAATTAAATTCCGGCTTACGTCGGGAAGGAATATTTGGTGCTATTTATTGGTGGATGGTTAAAATTGGTTTTGCAATAGCTGGAGGATTGAGCGGCATCATCATAGCCGTAGTTGGATTCAATCCTGAACTTACAACCGTGGATCAACAGGGAGCTGTAGACGGCTTACATGCTTTCTTTTGTTTTTTCCCAATGGCAGGTACTATTGTAGCTATGCTGGTTATGAAGGATTATGATGTTTCAGAAAAACGGGCTCGTGAGATCAGAGTTAAACTGGAATCAAGAAAAGGTAAACATTAGAATAAACTTAAAGTAGAAACTTTATATAATTAGAAGAACAAAATGGGAGGACATAGAAAAGAAAAATTTTTGGCCCTTGCGGCACTTGACTATCAGAATAAAACTACAGACGAACTGAGAGTACTTTTCAGAAAGGTTCTTGAGCAAGGAATGCACGGCCTGTGTTTTAGTCCGTATGAAGAGGGTCAGGAACCGGGTGATCAATTGTCTGAGGTCGCAATTAGGAGACGAATGGAAGTAATAAAGCCTTATACTGAATGGATCCGCTCCTTTTCATGCACCGATGGTAATGAACTCATTCCTTTAATCGCTAAAGAATATGGAATAAAAACACTTGTTGGCGCATGGTTGGGCGATGATCCTGAGATAAATGAGCGTGAGGTTGAAGGCCTTATAAAGCTAGCAAATGAAGGTTTTGTTGATATTGCTGCCGTAGGAAATGAGGTGATGTATCGGGGTGATCTATCAGAAGAGGAACTATTAGGATTTATCCATAGAGTTAAACAGGCTATTCCTCAAGTTCCGGTTGGTTATGTAGATGCATATTATGAGTTTGTTGACAGGCCTAGTATCGCACAGATTTGTGATGTGATCCTGGCGAATTGTTATCCGTTTTGGGAAGGCTGCGATATGGACTATTCGCTGCTCTATATGAAGGATATGTATAACAGGGCCAAGTGGGCCGGACAGGGTAAAAAAGTCATTATTTCTGAAACAGGCTGGCCCAGCCAGGGTACCAGTTTGGAAGGTGCATTCCCCTCATATGAGAATGCCATGAAATATTTCATGAATACCCAGAAATGGTCGAAGGAAGAAGATATTGAAATCTTTTATTTCTCCTCCTTCGATGAATCATGGAAAGTTGGTGCAGAAGGCGATGTAGGTGCCTACTGGGGGATATGGGATAAGGATGAGAAATTGAAATTTTAATCTTCAATTCCCAGTTTTTCTAAAATAGTATCCATCAGACACCATTTAGTAATGGATGACTGAAGTAGGTTTGCACCAACAAAGGCTGTGAACCACAACCAGTGTATATTTACCTTAATCGCTAAAATCACGCTGACAAGAATAAATGTTCCGGCAACAGCCCTTACAATTCTGTTTTTCATAATGCTAAATGTATGACTCGATTGGAATGACAATGGCCCGGATCGGGTTGTCGGAATCGAGATTGTTATTGTATTCTTTAATTCGTTTTATGAGTTCCTTAATCTTTTCTTCTCTTTCAAATGAAAAGTAAAGGCTGGACTCAGTTCCTCCCTGTTCACTGGGGAACCAACTGGAAGTCTTCAGAAGAGTAGGAACATTTTTAAAACCTTCAATCTGTGATCCGCTGAAACTGCTGATCCCTGAATGTTTAAATAATTTATATACATCTTTACTGTATTCTTCTACTGAAGTGACAATCAATAGTTTCATTTATCCTGATT
>JABDPU010000315.1 GCA_013042625.1 Flavobacteriaceae bacterium
TAAATCAATAACCCTCTTAATTAAATCGAAATGAGAACTAACATTTTAAAACACATCATCTTTGTTTTCCTCGGAATTATTTTAGTTGGATGCTCAACGAGCGATGATGCTGACGACAACAACAACAATAATAACAATAACAGCAATAATGATGCTGAGATTGCACAGATTGAGAATGAGGCTGAATCGGGGACCTGGGTTATCACCTTATACATCGATTCTGGCCAGGATGAAACTAATCATTATAACGGTTACAGTTTTACCTTTAACAATAATGGAACCCTATCTGCCGATGATGGAAATATGACTATAAATGGAAGTTGGTCGGTGACCGATAGTAGCAACAGCAGCGATGACAGCTCAAGTGATGATGACATTGATTTTAATATTTTGTTTTCGTCACCAGCCGATTTTGCTGAATTAACCGATGACTGGGATGTGGTACAACACAGTAGCACCCGCATCGAACTTATTGATGTCAGTGGCGGCAATGGCGGCACCGACAACCTTGTTTTCGAAAGAAATTAAGGCCTCAAAAACTTATGAAAAAGAAAAATTAGACCTCCATGGATAACCGAACATATTTGGTTGGTTAGTTGGCTGAATGCTTCAGCTTCAGAACGGAGTTGAAGCAGCAGCCAACAAAAATCCAGATTCCCATCTCTCTCACTTTCTGAATTCCTGAATTCCAATTTTAATTGGACAGGGCGTGTTATGGATTGTTTTAACGAAATAAACCGGTGCCCGATAACACAAATTAAACATTGAGTTAAACTTAAATTCTAATCCGTAATTATTATGAAAACAACTACTCAAAAACAATCGAAAACTATCATGATGATCCTGGTTTTCCTGACTTGCCAATGTATCATCGCACAAGTAAATCCCGGACAGATTGATGATTTTGAAGATGGGACCACTCAGAATTGGACAGATGGTGGCTCATCAGTGCCCCCAGTAAATATATCAACAGGCGGACCAACCGGTGCAAACGACAATTTTCTTCAAAATGTCTCTTTAGGTGCAAACGGACCAGGAAGCAGGCAAGTCATGTTCAACGATCAACAGTGGAATGGCAATTACACCTCACAAGGAATAATCAGTATAAAATTCCATGCAAGGGCCCTGAACAATGATTTAAACATGCGAATTGCCTTCGATGGCGGTGGCGGAAGAATTTGCACGGTAACTCCTGTTTTAGTTCAGGCAGGTGGTGCCTGGCAGCAATATACTATTCCTATTTCTGCTTCAGATTTTACAACCGTTGCAGGAGGATCTAATGTGAGTATGACACTGGCAGATGTAACCGATATGCGAATCCTGAGCAATACCTCAGCCTCCTGGCAGGGACAATCCATTGCAGCCACTCTTGAAATCGACAATATTGAAGCCTCAACAACTTTGAGTACAGATAACTTCTCAAGGGAAAGCCTCTTCTCCATGATCCCAAATATTTCGAAGAATAATCTGATCATTGAATTAGCCGGTGCGCTTCAGGGTCAAAAACCAATTATGGAAATCTATGATCCCTCCGGAAGGCTTTTATTAGAGGAAGATCTGCAAAACATGACTAAGATTGAAATCCAGGTTTCAAACTGGCCAAAGGGTGTATACCTGGTAAAGATTAAAAACCTGGGAATGGAGCATACAGAACGATTCATTAAACAATAAATCAATAGCTATGAAAAAGAAAAATTTCATGTTAGTCCAAATCATTTTACTGATGATTTTTCTGATCGGCCCGGGTCCAATAATGGGCCAAAGTGAGGAATGGAAGGCACCGGAAGCAGCCGATAAATTGGTTAATCCCTTAGCCGATGATGCTAAGGCAGTTGAAAAAGGTAAACGCATTTACTACCAGGTTTGTGCGGTATGTCACGGCCGGACAGGCGTTGGCGACGGACCAACAGGTAAAACACTGGCAACGAAACCGGCTGATCATACCAGTAAAGCGGTTCAGGACCAAAGTGATGGAGCATTATTCTGGAAAATATCCAAAGGCCGGGATTTAATGCCAACCTACCTTGAAGTGTTCTCGAAAACTCAGCGCTGGCAACTGGTAACCTTTATTAGAACATTAAAAAATAACGACCAATGAAACTTCTAAATCAACCAACTATAAGGCTAATGGCCCTATTGACTTTATGTCTATATCCATTTCAATCCCTGGTGGCTCAGGATGATATATTGGATGACATGCTGGACGGAAATAATGAGGTAACCAATGTATTCAACTATGGCATGCTGATCAACAATCAGACAACAGAAACAACAAAGAAAGGAACCTTTCAGTTGAGAATACAGCATCGTTTTGGTGAAATGAATTTGAAATATTTTGGAGATACCGTTGTTGAGGAATTCCTTGGATTTGATGGTTCGGCCAATATTCGATTCGGATTTACCTTCGCGGTTTCCGATAGGTTTCAAATTGGATTAGGGCGGACAAAAATTGATAAGGTTTATGACTTCGAAGCCAAATACCGGTTTTTGAATCAGAAGGAAACAGGCTCGGCTTTCTCCATGGCATTGTATTTCAACACAGCTGTTTCCTCCCAGGAATTTCCTGAGGTAGCCCCAAACGAATTCTTTGCCGATGGAGAAACACCATTCGAATATAAGTTTGCTCATCGATTGACCTATCACTGGCAATGGATAGTATCAAGAAAATTTGGTGAAAATTGGTCACTTTTTTTGAGTCCAAGCCTGATTTTCAAAACCCTTGCTCCGGAAAACAATAAAAACCTGCTTTGGGGAGCTACTTTGGGAGGACGCATTAAAACTGGGATCACCTCATCGATCATCTTTGAATACACAGCAAAATTCAATGATCGGTCTGATGCCTGGAAAAATCCCATTGCCCTGGGATACGAGATCGGGACAGCAGGGCATGCCTTCCAAATGTTCATTGCTACCTCAAACCAAATCATACCACAAAATCTATATTATTCAACACCTCTGGACTATCCCGAAGGTGAGATACTGATTGGATTTAATATCAAGAGAACCTTTAGAAATTTAAGACATGAAGAATAATCTATATAAACTCATAATGTTGTTAACTCTGGGAGGCCTGATGCTTTCCTGCGTTGCAGAAGAAGGACCTATTTTAATAGAACTTGAAGAAGAGGAACCCATTAGTATCAGCTTTGCAAGTGATATTCAACCCATATTCAGTAATAATTGTGTACAATGCCATGATGAAACGCATCCAACGGGTTTAAACCTTCAGGAAGGCTTTAGTTATGACTTATTGGTCAATGTCAGTTCAAACAATTATTCCCCCAATCTCAGAATAGAACCATTTAGCCCCGAAAACTCAGTACTATGGCATAAGATCAATGATGATGGTGTTTTTGGTGGAGGAATGCCGCCAAATGGATCATTGTCCAATTTTGAAAAGCAGAAAATTGAAGAATGGATCCTGCAAGGCGCTCAGGATAATTGATGAAAAAAGACATGATCAATAAGTGTGACCTTCAAAGTGGGAAATATTCTTGATAAAAAGTCTTCTCCTAATTAATGGATAAAAAAAGATCATTTTTTGCTAAATATTATTTCCTATCTTTTTAACTCATAAAAAACAACAACTAATGATAAAAAATTACACTTCATGCACTGCCCTATTATTTCTGAATTTTATACTAATGGCCAGTCTCTCATTCGGACAGGCCAAAATGCGAATTGTTGATCCGGCTTCAGGAGATGTCACTATAACAAACTTCAGTCCGTCTGCCACAGTCGACATGTCTGGCTGGTGGTTATGCAATTTTCCGGCATATACCCT
>JABDPU010000326.1 GCA_013042625.1 Flavobacteriaceae bacterium
GGCATCAAGTTCAACTTTTGCTGCCGTCAAAGATTCTATGTTTCTACCACAGATAATGACATCAGCACCTTCTTTGACCAATTCTATGGCCACAGCCTTGCCCAGACCCTGACTCGAGGCTGCTACAAGCGCTGTTTTTCCTTTCAGACCAAGATCCATCAGTCGCCTGATCTCAGATAATCATCGGTTCCATCCAGCCAGTCTTCCCGTATGGGAGACCAGGTATCAACCTCTTCCACATCGCCTATCATCAAGGCCTCATGAGGAACGAAGGCCGGGATGACTACGACATCACCAGCATTAAGATCCATGGTTTGTTCCTTGTTCTCTCCGAACCAGAAACGGATGGTGCCGCTTATTACCTGGGTTACCTGTTCGTTCTCATGTTCATGCAAGGGAACAAGGAAACCATCTTTAAACTTCATCCTGGCTACCATGACCTTGTCACCATAAACCAAACGCCTTTGCATTTTAGGGGTAACCTGTTCAACAGGTACCTCCTCCCAATTTATTTTTTTAACCATAATACCATTCATTAGTTCTTAATCAGTCCCTGGCCTTCAACCCATGGAGCTCCTATTCGTTCAAGTTCTTTCTCCATGGTAGGAATAGTAGTATTTACTATATTCGCCAGTTTGGCCTTAATTCCAACCAATTGCTTTTTAGCGCGTTCATAGGCACCTTTATGATTACCTGTTGGTCCATATGTATTTCCGAAGGCTCGCCATCCAAGGCCATTGGCATCATTTGGTGTAGGATCAGATCTCTCTCCTATTTCATCTTTAACCTTATTTCCATTCATAGCCTTATCCATATCAAGCAAGGATTGTCTTGCACTTTCAAGTCTTTCAAGCAACTCTTCTGAGATCTTTTCCGCCTTATAAGCAGAACGTGTCATTGCCTCAACTCTTCTAATACTTCTCGATAATTCTGTATTTGTTGCAGTCAAGTCCTGTTGCAGGGCCGTAACCTTTCTCCTGAAATCATTCATTTCATCATAAGACTTTCTCGGTAATGCCCCATCATAAATCGGAACAACATCAAATGACTGCGGTCCCTGAAGAACAGTAGTTTTTCCATTCACTCGTGAAGCCAGGCTCACAGTATAAGTACCCGGAGTAACCATAATGCCTCCTCCTCGTCGAAAGCCACCACCGCCTGCAGATAAGCGCTCACCTCGTAAACTTGGATAATTTAAACCCCAGTTAACCGTATTAAATCCTTTTTTGTTCTTTCCTTTTATGGTATTCACATGATTCCCATTTGCGTCTTTTATTATCATTATCACATCAGGACCTTGCTGATTGGCTTCATCTTCCAATGCTTCCCATCCCGGAAAATCGGTATTGTTTTTTTCTCGAGCTTTGCGCTCATCCTTTAATGATTTGATCTTGTCTGGCATGTAATAGGTGAAAGTGGCTCCAAAAGGTGCATTCTTAGCTGAATACTCACCATCACCCTGTGATCCAACCCTACTGAATTGACGATACCACTTGGCATTCGGCGTTTTGAACAGCGTAGGTCCACCACTCAGCATGGAGCTATTGAACTCCCTGATAGGTGTGATATCATCCATGACGTAGAAACCTCGTCCGAAAGAAGCTCCAACCAAGGCATTATCACGTCTTTGAATGGTAATATCCCTGAAGGAAATAGTAGGAAGACCACCTTTCAATTTGATCCAGTTCTTGCCTGCATTAGTTGTAAAGTAAATGCCATATTCAGCTGCAAGGAAAATCAGATCCCGATTCTCATGATCCTGCACCAAGCGCCATGTTAGCATACGACCCGGAAGATCGCCGTTCATCAAAGACCAGCTTCGACCCTTATCGGTACTTTTGATAAGATATGGCTTATAGTCCCCATTTTTATGATTATCCAATGCCGCATAAACCGTATTGGCATCAAAGAGATCTGCTCTAACATCATTAACAAAAGGCGTTTTCGGCAATCCCTTAATCGATCCCAATGAAACCTTTCGCCAGTTTGCTCCCGCGTCTTCAGTTACCTGGATTATACCATCGTCTGTTCCGGCATAGATCAGATCTTCCTGGATTGGAGATTCAGCAAGTGATGTAATGGTGTTATAATTTGACATAGCACCAACATCCCAGGCGTTATCCCAACTCTGTTGTTTATCATACATCGGAAGAGTAATCCTGTCCTGGTTCAAGGTGAGGTCACCTGATATTGCTGTCCAGTCATCTCCTCGATTTTCGGATCGCCAAACACGCTGTGAGGCAAAATATAATCGCGTTGGGTTATGAGGACTGACCAGTATAGGTGCATCCCAGTTAAAACGCTCATAAGGGTCGCCTTCCCCAGGCTGGGGTTGAATGAACACAGTTTCTCTTGTGGTCTGGTCAACTCGCCATAATACACCTTGCTGGAATTCACCGTAAGTAATATTAGGATTACCAGGTTCTGTGGCCGATTGGTGACCATCTGCCCCTAGTGTTTTGAACCAGTCATCATTCCGTATGCCACTTGAACTCATCGTTTGTGAGGGTCCGCCATGCGATCCGTTATCCTGCGTTCCACCATAAATATTATAGAAGGGTTCAGCATCATCTACTGCTACCTTATAGTATTGTGTCAAAGGTAAATTTCTGAAGTATTTCCAGCTTTTAGTCAAATCAAAGCTTTCATACAATCCACCATCAGTTCCGAAGAGCACATAATTGGGATCAGACATCTTAAACGCCATAGCATGACTATCAACATGCTTATTTCGCTCATTCATTCTTTTGTAGGTCTTGCCATGATCATCAGAAATCAGCACATAGTTGTTCATCAGGAATAACTTACCCTCGTGATGCGGGGAAGCATAAAGCTCCTGGTAATAATGAGGTCCTGTACCACCTGAGACCATATCGGACTGCTTCGTCCATGAAGCACCTCGGTCTGAAGACATATACAAACCTCCTTTGGTTCTGTCCTGTTCAATGGCCGCATAAATGACATCACTATTAAAGGGTGAAATGGCAAGACCAATCTTACCTAAATTCGATCCCGGGATTCCTTTCTTTAATTTTGTCCAGCTTTCTCCTCCATCTGTACTTTTATGAATACCGGAACCAGGTCCTCCGCCTAAATAAGCTGCGACGGTTCTTTGCCTCTGCCAGGTAGCTGCATAGAGGACATTCGGATTATCCGGGTCCATTACGATATCGGTAGCACCGACCCACTCATCATCGCCAAGGGTTCGATTCCAGGAATTACCGCCATCGGTCGATTTATAAATCCCTCTCTCACCGCCTTTACTCCACAAAGGTCCCTGGGAAGCCACCCAGATCACATTGGGATCTTCCGGATGGACAAGGATTACCGATAAATGTTCGGAATTTTTCAATCCCATATTTTTCCAGCTTTTGCCATCATCATGACTGACAAAAATTCCATCACCAAAGGCAACATGTCGTCCGCCTACATTCTCACCTGTTCCAACCCAAATGGTATGAGGATTATTAGGATCGATTGTAATACAACCAATTGAATAGGTTGATTCATTATCGAATATGGGTTTCCATGTGGTTCCTGAATTCATAGTCTTCCAAACACCTCCTGAACCAACTGCAACATACCACACGTTTTCGTTTTCAGGGTGGATTGCAATGTCTGCAATTCTTCCGGAGGTCATTGCCGGACCAATATTTCTGAATGTTAATCCACTAAATGTTTTGTCGTTCAATTCCTGGGCTTGTGCAGGAATAATCAATGCGAATACACCTATCCATATCAGAAGGTGATTTAACTTAAATTTCATTGTAAAATGTTTTAATCTTAGTCGTTAATAATTCTTCTAATCTTTGGCTATTGGAAGCCTGATCTGGGACGGATATGTTTTTGAATGATGAATCTTATTATGGGCAACAACGCCTTCGGCTTCATCATAATTATTACCACCGGTATTCAGGTTTCGGGCGAACCTTGGAAAATTACTACTGGAAACTTCTATTCGAATTTGGTGTCCTTTATCAAAGTAATTACTGGTTGCCATCGGTGTTAAATCGATCTTATATACTTCTCCATTTTCCATAAATACTTCCTTTTCATAGCCCTCACGATAACGAGCACGCTGAATGGTCTCATCGAGATTATACGCGCGCCCATCGGGATAAACATCAATCAGCTTGATAGTAAAATCAGTGTCTTTTACATCTGAAGACACATACAAGGTCGATTCTATAAAGCCAGAAATTTCCACACCTTCCTCAAGCACATCCGAAGTGTAAACCAAAATATCATTTCTCGATTCCATAGCCTGTTGGTCAAAGGAACCCCCTCGAACTGCATTACCGGTGCAGCATACATTTCCGCCGTAAGAAGTTACGGGATTCAT
>JABDPU010000328.1 GCA_013042625.1 Flavobacteriaceae bacterium
TTACCTGGTTCCTAATACCTAATACCTGAACCCTCATTTTTATTTCAATATCACTTTTCTTTTTCTATCTTTAAATTTCACTTCAATCATTGAAAAATCATGGCCAAAAAAAGACCAGGCATCAATACGATTTGCACTCATGTTGGAGAGATAGAAGACACTCAATTCAAAGGTGCTGTTTCTCCTATTTATCCGTCTTCTTCTTATGCATTTATGGATGTGGATGTTAAGCGATATCCGCGTTATTTTAATACGCCTAACCAGGAGTTTCTGGCAAAGAAAATAGCAGCCCTGGAACATGCCGAAGCTGCTATGATTTTCGGTTCGGGAATGGCAGCCATCAGTACTACACTGCTGGCATTTCTGAAGGCTGGCGATCATGTTGTGGTTCAAAAAGATATTTATGGCGGAACGCGAAACCTTATTGAAGAACATTTCGACAATTACAATATTGAGTATACGTTTACAGAGGGCCTGGCTATTTCACATTTCGAGAAAGCTTTAAAGGAAAATACCAAGATGATCTATATAGAAACCCCTTCGAATCCGCTTTTGAAGCTGGTGGATATGTTTGGGATATCTAAACTGGCCAAGTCAAATAATATAATGACCGCAATTGATAATACCTTCGCTTCTCCCGTTATTCAGAATCCTGTAGACTTCGGAATCGATATCGTTATTCATTCAGCAACTAAATACTTTGGAGGACATTCCGATATTTGTGCGGGTGCAGTGGCCACCACCCAGGCTAATATTGATACCATTTGGAGCATGGCCAAGAACCTGGGCGGGAGCCTGAGTGATTATACCGTATGGTTGTTAGAGCGCAGCATGAAAACCCTTGGTGTTCGTTTTAAAGCCCAGCAACGGAACGCCCGTAAACTGGCCAACTTCCTTAGCGGTCATGAAGCGATTAAAAAGGTCTATTATCCGGGATTGGATCATCATCCGAGTCATGAAATTGCCCTTGCTCAAATGCGGGGATTTGGTGCGATGATGTCTTTTGACCTCGATGATCATATAGATGCCAGGGCCTTTATGAATGCTCTTAAAATGATCAAACCTTCTATGAGCCTCGCAGGGATAGAAAGTACGGTAATTCTTCCCGCAGAAACTTCACATGCCTTGCTTACTGCTGAAGAACGCCAATCTCAGGGCATAGGGGATAATCTAATCCGATTTTCCGCTGGTATCGAAAGCAGGAGAGATCTGGAGACCGATATTGAACAGGCCTTGGTTGCTGTTGCTAAGGCTAATGTTTAGATGCTGAGATAAGATTCGCCAAAGGCGTACAGGCAGAATGACTTAATCTAATAAACTTAAATACGTCATGCTGATAGTATATAATTTGACTTTCTGTCATTCTGACCATGAAGTGAGAAGTCTACTTCATGGGTGAAGAATCTAAATGCCTTATCGAGATTCTTCATATCGCATTGCTCATTCAGAATGACAACGGCCTCTAAACATCATTTTTTATTGAACCGACGTCCTCTCGCCTTGCGGGATTCCTAGCAATGACTTTGACTTTAATCCAGAAAGCAAAAAAAGGAGCACCGAAGCGCTCCTTTTTTCAATGAATAATTCAATTCTTATACATGCTCATGTAAATCATGATGCTCGTCAATAAGTGGTCCACCTTCAATAATCTGCTTAGAAGCCTGGTTGACAAACTTCTCAAAATTCAAGTGGAAGGAGTGTGCCAGTTGAATAGACTTGCTGACATAGGCACTCTTGTTTTCCCATGTATTCATAGGATCAAGAATTTCAGACGGAACGCCGGTACAGCTCGTTGGCATAAACAAACCAAAAATCGGATGTTGCTGGAATTCCATTCCTTCCATATCACCATTCAGGATGGCCGTAATCATGGCCCGGGTGTACTTAAGCTTGATTCGTGATCCAACACCATAAGGTCCACCGCTCCAACCGGTGTTAATCAACCAAACGTTTACTCCTGCATCCTGCATTTTCTTACTTAGCATTTCAGCATATTTTGTTGGATGCAATGGCATAAACGGTGCCCCGAAACAAGCAGAAAATGAAGGAACCGGCTCAGTAATTCCGGCCTCTGTTCCTGCTACCTTAGCCGTATAACCTGAAATGAAATGATAGGCTGCCTGCCCCGGAGTTAGTTTGGAAACCGGAGGCAATACACCAAAGGCATCGCAGGTCAGGAAGAAAATATTAGTTGGATTATCTGCATAAGAGGGCTGCTGGATGTTATCAATATGATAAATAGGATAGCTTACCCTTGTATTCTGAGTAATGGTGCTGTCCATATAATCAACGTCACCATCATCTGTGAAGATAACATTCTCTAATATTGCTCCCGGTTTGATGGCCCTGTAAATGTCTGGTTCTTTCTCTTCGGTCAGGTCGATGGCTTTGGCATAGCAACCTCCTTCAAAATTAAAGATGCGATCTTCAGCTGTCCAACCATGTTCGTCATCACCTATCAGTTTTCTATCTGGATCTGCAGATAAAGTCGTTTTTCCGGTTCCTGAAAGACCAAAATAAATAGCAGTATCTCCTTCTTCACCAACGTTGGCAGAACAATGCATTGGAAGCACATTATGGTCGGTTGGAAGGATCATATTCAAGGCTGTGAAAATACCTTTTTTCATTTCACCTGTGTAAGCCGAACCACCTACAAGAGCAACTTTTCTTGTAAAATTCAGAATAGAGAAATTACCCTGGCGTAATCCTACGGATGCAGGATCAGGATGTGAATAGCCAGGCGCACATAAAACTAACCATTCCTCTTCAAAATCTTCCAATTCAGAAGGATCTGATCTAAGGAACATATTATAAATGAACATATTCGACCAAGGGTATTCTGTAATGGTCCTGACATTCATTTTATACTTCGGATCAGCACATACATAGGCATCTCTGGCATATAATTCCTTGCCTGTCATATAATTAACTACCTCGTCGTATAAAATGTCAAAATTTTCAGGAGAGATCGGTTTATTGATCTTACCCCACCAGATTTTGTCTTTTGTATAATCGTCCTTTACAAGGAAACGATCCTGAGGAGAACGTCCTGTAAATTTACCGGTATTAATGGCAAGGGTTCCATTGTTGGTTTCCTTTCCCATACCAAGGGCGATTGTGGCTTCTTGCAGCTGTTCAGGCGTCCAGTTCCAATGAACATTAGCCTCGCTAATTCCATAGCGCTCAAGGTCAGCATGTTTTGGTGTAATGGTTTCGTGTTTCATCGTGTTCATTTTAGTTTCTTTTTCTAATCGTTATGTAATTGCCAGCGGCCATATTACAGGAACCAGGAGGACAATCAGAATTAAACAAAGCAGAAGCAGGGGAGCTCCAACTTTGAGATAATCCTTGAACTTATATCCGCCGGCCGATAGTAC
>JABDPU010000330.1 GCA_013042625.1 Flavobacteriaceae bacterium
CCCTGTAACTGTTAAATTCTGAAACTATATCAGGCATTGGCAATTTCTTTTTTCTTTTGATTTCTGATTACAACTTTTGAAATATAAATGCTGACCTGGTATAGAATGAGTACCGGAATGGCTACTATTATCTGGCTAGCCACATCGGGAGGGGTAATTATTGCCGATAAGATCAGCACCAGCACAAGGGCATATTTCCTGTATTTCCTGAGAAATTCAGGAGTTACCAGTCCGACTCTCGTCAGAAAATAGATTACAATAGGCAACTCGAATATCAATCCGGATGCCAAAACCGAAGCACGAACAAGGCCTATATATGAACCCAGGTCTATCTGATTTTCAACAAGATCTGCAACTTGATAGGTCCCGAGGAAGTTTATTGATAACGGGCTCACAACATAATAACCGAACAATACACCAAGAAAAAATAATAGGGAAGAAACCACTATAAATCCACGCGCATTCTTACGTTCGTTTTCATATAGTCCCGGACTGATAAACTTCCAGAATTCATAAATGATATAGGGAAATGAAATCACCAGTCCTGCCGTGATCGACGTCCAAATGTGTGCAGAGAACTGTCCTGCCATAGTTCTGTTCTGAATCATGAATGGCAATTCATCACCGCAGAAATCTGTTTCAATGCCAATAAATGTAGCTGCCCTGCAGAGAAATCTATAGGTTGGGAAATCCATATCTTTTGGCCCCAGGATAATTCCAAAAACAAAATCCTTCATGATGAAGGCAACTGTTCCAACAATGACTATTGCCAGAGTAGCCCGGATTAAATGCCAGCGTAATTCCTCGAGATGATCGAGGAAAGACATCTCCTCTGAATTGGTTTTTGTCATTAGATAATTCCTTCTTTAATCAGGTCATGCAGGTGAACGACACCAGCATATTTACCATTGTCCTCAACCAGCAATTGTGAAATGCCAAAGGTTTCCATGACTTCCATGGCATCAACCGCCATGGCATTATGATCAATACGTTTCGGGTTGTTGGTCATGATATCACGCGCAGTCAAGTCGGCAATATTATCGCTCTTACTTAACATTCGCCTTAAGTCGCCGTCGGTAATAATACCGATAATTTCATTGTCTTCAATAACAGCGGTAACGCCCAGCATTTTTTCAGTAATTTCAATAATTACCTGCTTGATGTCTGTCTCAGGCGTCACCTGTGGTTTTAAATTCTGACTAGACAGGTCCTGCACCCTTAGATAGAGTTTTTTACCTAATGAGCCACCCGGATGATATTTTGCAAAATCTTTACTTGAGAAACCTCGGAGTTCCAGGAGGCAAATAGCAAGAGCATCACCCATGACCAACTGTGCCGTTGTACTAGTGGTTGGCGCGAGGTTATTCGGACAAGCTTCTTTTTCTACGGAAGCATTCAGTACATAATCGGCCTGTTGGCCAAGGAAAGAATCTGGGTTTCCTGTTATGGCCACCATTTTGTTCGGTCCATTTTTAATTAATGGAACAAGTACCTTAATCTCCGGAGTATTCCCGCTTTTCGAAATGCAGATGACCACATCATCTTTAAGGATGAGGCCCAGATCACCGTGAATGGCATCTGCAGCATGCATGAAAATTGCGGGTGTTCCCGTAGAGTTCAGGGTTGCCACAATTTTATTGGCGATTATGGCCGATTTCCCTATTCCGGTAATGATAACCCTACCCTTTGATTGGTATATCATTTCCACGGCTTCCGCAAATCCACGGTCTAAAAGTTCAGATAGATTTTCAATGGCCTGACTTTCAGTAAGAATGGTTTCCCGGGCGATTTTTAGAATGGTTTCAGAGCTGCTCAAAATTTAATGCATTTGATTTGATGCATTTAAAGATTTTCATATCTTTAAACTACGTACAAAAAAACGAAAAAATAAACAATGCGAGAAATCTAAGCCGGATATATATTTTTCAATAAAACTTCACCTTATCCGGAACAGATTCATGTAATTAGAGATTATGGAGGGATTAGTGCATCAGGGAAAAACAGACTTGCACAAGGCATTAAAACATTATTTCGGGTTTAGCACTTTTAAAGGATTACAGGAAGGCGTGATCGAGAGCATCATGAGTGGCAAAAACTCCTTTGTTATTATGCCCACCGGTGGAGGTAAATCCTTATGCTATCAATTACCGGCCCTCATCAAAGAAGGAACAGCGATTGTGGTATCTCCCTTAATTGCTTTGATGAAGAACCAGGTTGATGCCATACGCGGCGTGTCTAAAGAAAATGGTATTGCACATGTCCTTAATTCGTCTTTGAACAAATCGGAGGTTAAACAAGTCAAATCAGATATTACCGAGGGTATAACCAAACTCCTTTATGTGGCTCCTGAATCATTGACCAAGGAGGAGTACATTGAATTCCTGCGCTCGGTTAAAATTTCGTTTATGGCCATTGATGAAGCGCATTGTATAAGCGAATGGGGCCATGATTTCAGACCGGAATATCGTAATTTGAGAAATATAGTGGGTCGAATAGGTGGGGAAATTCCCATTATTGGCCTGACGGCAACTGCCACTCCTAAAGTTCAGGAAGATATTTTAAAGAACCTGGGGATTACCGATGCTAATACATTCAAAGCCTCTTTTAACAGGCCAAACCTGTTTTATGAAGTAAGGCCCAAGACCAAAACAGTTGACGCAGATATCATTCGATTTATCAAAAAGAACTCTGGTAAATCGGGGATTGTTTATTGTTTAAGTCGAAAGCGGGTTGAAGAACTCTCCCAGGTACTGCAGGTCAACGGCATCAATGCGGTTCCTTATCATGCCGGACTCGATGCCAAAACCAGGAGCAGACATCAGGATATGTTCCTGATGGAAGATGCCGATATAGTAGTGGCTACTATTGCCTTTGGAATGGGAATAGATAAACCTGATGTTCGTTTTGTCATTCATCATGATATTCCGAAGAGTATCGAGAGTTATTACCAGGAAACAGGTCGCGCAGGACGAGATGGAGGTGAAGGCCATTGCCTGGCGTTTTATGCCTATAAGGATATAGAAAAGCTGGAGAAGTTTATGGCAGGTAAACCTGTTGCTGAGCAGGAAATAGGCCATGCTCTGCTCCAGGAGGTCGTTGCTTATGCCGAAACCTCAATGTCCAGGCGAAAGTTCATGCTGCATTATTTTGGAGAGGAATTCGATAACGAAACCGGTGACGGCGGAGATATGGACGATAATGTTCGCAATCCGAAGAAACGGGTTGAAGCCGGCAAGTATGTTAAAACCCTTCTCGAGGTAGTCGATGCTACGAATGAAAAATATAAAGCTAAAGATCTTGTGAATGTCCTTGTAGGGCATCAAAACGCTTTGATCGTGTCCCATAAAACCAACGATCAGGATATTTTTGGTCTTGGAGATGATAAAGATCCATCGTATTGGATGGCCCTGATACGGCAAGTTTTGGTAGCCGGATTACTGAGAAAGGATATCGATTCATATGGGGTTTTGAAACTTACTGAGGAATCGGCAAAATTCCTGAATAATCCCGGTTCTTTTCTTATGTCTGAAGATCATAAATATGATCATGGCACCGAAGAAAAGATCATTACTGCTGCCAAGGGTAGTGGAGGCGCTGCAGATCAGAACCTGCTTAAAATGCTGAAAGATCTTAGAAAACATCTGGCTAAAAAACTGGGTGTGCCTCCATTCGTGATCTTCCAGGATCCTTCGCTTGAGGATATGGCCCTGAAATACCCTATAAGTATTGACGAGCTTTCCAATATCCACGGGGTTGGTGATGGTAAGGCAAAAAAATATGGCCAGGAATTCGTTTCGCTGATTGATCAATACGTGGAAGAAAATGATATTGTTAGGCCCGATGATATGGTAGTTAAATCTACAGGAACCAACTCGGCCATTAAATTATATATCATTCAAAATATTGACCGAAAATTACCATTGGATGACATCGCCTCTTCTAAAGGGATGGAGATGCCCGACTTTATCAAGGAAATGGAAGCCATTGTGTATTCAGGTACTAAGCTTAATATTTCTTACTGGATTGATGACATTCTCGATGAAGACCAACAGGAAGAAATACATGACTACTTCATGGAATCGGAAAGTGATAAAATATCCCTGGCTATAGACGAGTTTGATGGCGATTATGAAGATGAGGAACTTCGTCTTTACCGGATTAAATTTATCAGCGAGGTCGCCAACTAGTTATCCTTCAACATTGTTTTTATCTTCCCCTGAATGGCCTATCTTTGCTGTTCTAAAAATTTTATCATGAAAGACGGACTATACGCAAAAATCAAAACCACCAAAGGTGATA
>JABDPU010000011.1 GCA_013042625.1 Flavobacteriaceae bacterium
GGTTTTGGATCTTCAGCCTCTTTCGAACTTTTGAAGTGATCCTGAACAAGGGCTTCTGCCTTTTTCTTCATGTCTGAAAGCTCCTGCTTACTAAATCCGGCATTCAGTAACTGGGTCTTTAAAATCGGATAAGGATCCCGCGACCTGGCTTCCTCAAGGTCATCGCGATACCATTCCATTCTTACACCGGAGGTATGATGATTCAAAAGAGGAACTTTGGCATGAATCAACAGTGGTCGTCTTTCCTTTCGAATGATTTTGAATGCGCGTTGGACGGCTTCAAAGCTCTCAATAAAATCGGAACCATCAACCGATATGGCATCCAGTCCGTGAAAGCCTTCGGCGTATTCCTTGGCCGAATTCGATCGTGTCTCTTCCTCATTAGCCGATATGTCCCATCCATTATCCTGAACGAGATATAAGATTGGCAGCTGCTTTAATGCCGCCATCTGGAACGCCTCAGCAATCTCACCTTCGGTAACAGCTGCATCACCTAAACTGCATACCGTTAATGGTAAATCCTTCAACCCTTTTTCATTCAATTTCTGAATCTCCTTATAGCGCATCCCCAGCGCAACACCTGTTGCAGGAATAGTTTGCATGCCTGTTGCTGAAGATTGATGTGGTATTTTGGGCTTATCGGGATCACGCAGACTAGGGTGAGCGTAATAGGTTCGACCACCAGAGAAAGGATCATCTCTTTTAGCCATCAATTGAAGCATGAGTTCATTGGGCGTCAATCCCATTGCAAGTAACATGGCATCATCGCGATAATAGGGAAATACATAATCCTGTGGCAGAAGTTGAAGGCCCAATGCAATCTGGATAGCTTCATGCCCACGAGATGTAGCATGCACATATTTCGACACCAGTTTAAACTCTTTTTCATAGAGTTCGGTCATCGATTTCGCCTGGCATATTAACTCAAATGCTCTTTTTAAGGTAGGTTTATCCATTAAGCTAATTCATTCTCCACCTTTATCATCCAGTTAAGAATATCTTTTTTTCGTCCGCTTCGAATCGCGTCTAGCTCTTCAAGAACCATCTGTCCGACCGGACTGGACTCAGGAAAGTCAATTATCATATTTTTATATCCGATCTGCTCAATAAGAGCAACGCCAACGGCAGTGCCTGTGCCAAATGCTTCTTCCAGCGTTCCTTCTTTATGAGCTTCAATTATTTCATCAATTGTTATGCGCCGTTCAACAATTTCGAAACCTTTATGTTTAAGCAATTCGATGACACTCATACGGGTAATTCCACTCAGGATTGAGCCGTCCAGGCTTGGGGTAAAGACCTTTCCTCGGATAATGAAGAAAATATTCATAGTTCCAACCTCCTGGATATATTTATAATCTCTTGCATCCAGCCAAAGTACCTGGTCAAAACCTTTTTCTTTTGCAATTTCAGTTGGCCTGATTGCAGCAGCATAGTTTCCGGCTGCTTTAGCTTCTCCGGTTCCACCATCTGCAGCACGGATATATTTGGTTTCTGCATAAAGTTTGATCGGCCTTCTGAACATAGGTCCGGCAGGTGATCCAATAACCATAAACCGGTAGCTGGTAGCAGCTCTCATCCCAATGAAAGGTTCATCGGCATACATAAAAGGCCTGAGATATAATGCACTGCCTTCCATTGGAGGAATCCAGTCCTTCTCAACCAATACAAACTGCTTTAGTGCTTCAGTAAATAAATCTTCAGGAAATTCGGGCATGCCCATTCTATTAGCGCTGACGTTCAGTCGCTCTGCATTCTTATCGGGCCTGAACAGCATCGGTGTACCTTCGTCATCCATTGTTGCTTTCATTCCTTCGAATATAGCTTGCCCGTAATGCAAGGCCATAGCTGCGGGATGGGTTGGGATTAATTCCAAAGGAACAATCCTTGGATTCACCCATTCTCCATTTTCATAATCACAGATGAACATATGATCTGAAAAGGTCCGACCCAGGGGTATATCATTAAAATCGACGTCTTTAACACCTGATTCATTTACTAAATTGTGTTGTATATTGTATATCATTATAGGGTACGATTTTTATCAAATTTTTCTAAATGATCTGCCACTCTTCTTAAAAATGAGCCGCCCAAAAAGCCATCAACCACCCGATGATCGAAAGACAACGACAGGTACATCATTTGCCTGATCGCGATTTCATCACCATCTTTGGTTTCTATTACTTCAGGCCGTTTTTTTATAATTCCGAGGGCAAGAATAGCTACCTGGGGCTGATTAATTATTGGAGTGCCCATCAGGCTTCCGAAGGTTCCTACATTACTAATCGTAAACGTACCTCCTTTAATGTCATCGGCATTTAATTTGTTTGTCCGAGCACGCTCGGCCAGGTCATTAACGACTACAGCCAGTTCGGGAAGCGACTTTTTATCGGCTTGTTTGACAACAGGAACGATCAGGTTACCATTTGGCAAGGCCGCAGCCATTCCGACATTGATTTCTTCCTTAACAATGATCTCATCACCATCAACAGAAACATTTATCATTTCAAATTCTGCAAGGGCCTTGGCAACAGCTTCAACAAACAGCGGCGTAAAGGTTAGCCTTTCACCGTATTTCTCCTGAAACGACACTTTATTAGCATTACGCCATTCTACCAGGTCGGTCAGATCGGCCTCGACATAAGCTGTCACATGAGGTGAAGTATGTTTGGAATACACCATATGATCGGCGATGAGCTTTCTCATCCGGTCCATTTCAACTCTTCTCCCTTTACCTTTATCCAGGTCTAGTTTCGGCAATCTAAAAGCATCTGAAGTTTGATCAACAGGAGCAAACTTGAAAGGCCTGCCATCATCGATATATTTAAATAAGTCGCTTTTTCTCAACCTGCCATTTTCACCAGTAGCAGGAATCCTCGCCAGCTCATCAAAACTTATATGATGCTCCCGGGCTATACTGACAATCAGTGGTGAGTAAAACTTATTGTTCTTATGACTAAGGTCCACCTTTGCTGAAATAGTTTCAGGCCTTCGTTTAGTGGTTTTTGATTTTGTTTTTTTAGGCTGTTTTTTTGATTTTTCGGTCTTCGATTTAACAAAAGGCATCTCGCCATTGGTTTCTATCACAGCGATGACCTCACCAATCTTTATGACATCATTAGACTTATATCTTATTTCCCTGATTGTTCCGGAAACAGTTGAGGGCACTTCAGAATCGACCTTGTCAGTAGCTACTTCAAGCAACATTTCATCCTTTTCTACCTCATCACCAACATTCTTAAACCAGGTAATAATGGCAGCTTCGGTGATACTCTCACCTAATTTTGGCATTCTGAATTCGTACTTAGACATCTTTTTTGGTTAACTAATGTTTGTTAGTTATAATAATCAAGCCTTCATAAAACCTTTAAGGGTTTCATAATAACCTTCCTGAATTTTTAAATCCTCTGGCACTTCGCGCAGTGGTTCAACTTCTCTCAGGCTTTCAAAACAATCTGCGGGAAGTTGCTGGTACAACCTTGTGCCCATTGTTTTCCATTTCAGCATTTCATCGGAGACCTGTTTAATAACTTTGGCCGGGTTTCCCACAGCGATACTCCGATTCGGTATTTTCTGACCTTCTTTTACAAAAGCCATGGCGCCAACAATAGATTCATCTCCAATATCGGCATCCTCCATAATCACAGTATTCATCCCTATTAGCGAATTCCGTCCAATATCTGCACCATGAACTATGGCTCCATGCCCAATATGAGACCCTTCTTTCAAGGTGATCGACTTACCCGGAAACAGTTGAGGTCAATTAAGAATCGACCTTGTCATTAGCTACTTCAAGCAACATTTCATCCTTTTCTACCTCATCACCAACATTCTTAAACCAGGTAATAATGGCAGCCTCGGTGATACTCTCACCTAATTTCGGCATTCTGAATTCGTACTTAGACATTTTTTTTGGTTAACTAATGTTTGTTAGTTATAATAATCAAGCCTTCATAAAACCTTTAAGGGTTTCATAATAACCTTCCTGTATTTTTAAATCCTCTGGCACTTTTCTTAATGGTTCAACCTCTCTCAGGCTTTCAAAACAATCTGCCGGAAGCTTTTGGTACAGTCTCGTGCCCATTGATTTCCATTCCAGCATTTCATCGGAGACCTGTTTAATAACTTTGGCCGGGTTTCCCACTGCTATACTTCGATTTGGTATTTTCTGTCCTTCTTTTACAAAAGCCATGGCTCCGACAATGGATTCATCTCCAATATCGGCATCGTCCATAATTACAGTATTCATCCCTATTAGTGAATTCCGTCCAATATCTGCACCATGAACTATGGCTCCATGCCCAATATGAGCCCCTTCTTTCAAGGTGATCGACTTACCCGGAAACATATGAATAGTACAGCTCTCCTGGACATTAACACCATCCTCCAGGATGATTTGCCCCCAATCGCCTCTTATTGCTGCAAACGGCCCGACATAGCAATTCTTTCCAATGATTACATTACCCGTAACAGCAGCCTGGGGGTGAATAAAGCTACTTTCATCAATAACAGGTATAAATCCTTTGAATTCGTATATCATGACTTAAATCGCTTTAGGGTTTCTTTGGTAAAATCACTTAAAACCAACCGGCCACTTATTCCAGCTCTTTCCTGTAATAACTCATCCCAGTTTTCTGTGCCGGTCCAGAACATTTTTTTCAATTCTTCCATCGCTTCGAAATTGTACTGGCATAATTGAGTTGCGAATTCCATAACGCCTATATCCAATTCCCCGGTCGTTTCAAATATTTTGGTATAAAGTCCTTTCTGCTGAGCCCATTCCGCGGGATAAAAGGAATCAGCATCTATGGCAATCTGCGACATTGCGCTCAATCCGATTTTTCGCTGAACCGCCGGACCAACAACAAACGGTCCAATGCCAACATGCAATTCACTGAGTTTAATGGCACTGAATTTAGTCGCCATACAATAATCTGTGGCTGAAGCCAATCCCACTCCACCTCCAACGGCCTTGCCCTGTACTCGTCCTATAATAAGTTTAGGACATTTCCGCATCGCATTGATCACATTCGCAAAACCGGAGAAAAACTGCTGTCCGCTCTCTATATTATCTATTGCTACCAGTTCATTAAAACTCGCCCCGGCGCAAAACGTCCTGTCACCACCACTTCTCAGTACAATGACCTTGATCGAATCATTAATTCCCGCCTGGGTAATGGCATCTGTCAATTTCGCCAGGAGATCTCCAGGTAATGAATTGTGAGCAGGATGGAAAAACTCAATGATTCCAACCTGACCCTCAATATGTTGTTTTACGTATGCCTCTTCCATAGTTATATCAATCCGAATTGTTCAAAATGATGATTCAAATGTTTTCGTTCCAACAGGTACCATTCAAAACCGTTAAGTTCTCCAAAAACCACATTTTTTGTCTTAGCGTCTGGATTGTCTTTAAAAAATTCGAGGTAGGTCTGCCTGGCCTCCAGCATCTTCACCTTAGCCATTTCGAGATTGTCATGCTTTAGTTCTCCCTCTCCTGCTTTCTTCATCAATGGGAAATCATATTCCTTTGGCATTTTTTTATAATTGTAAAGTGTTGCATGTACCTTTTCCAGGATATCTTCAGCTGTACTGATTTCAAAATCCTGGATCTCTCCCGAAGCAATCTTATAGGTATACTCCAGGTGCTCGATCATCATCTGCGCACTCATCGATCCCCAATTAGGTTTTGAGTCTACCTTCAACTTATCTAAACATGCTTTGATCGTATCATCGGTCATTTCAGTAAAAGTGGTCTGCTTTTTCTGAACGAGGGTCAGAACTGTTGCTATTGCCACCAATTCGTCTTCTCCATCAAAAACTTCGGCATACCATTTTACAATTCCGGCAGGAAGTTCTGCTCCCCTGGTATCCCGGTCTATTTTTTGTTTACAAGTCAATCTGACACTTATGGTATCATTATGATAGATCGGTCTTAAGAACCTGCATTCTTCAAGGCCATAGTT
>JABDPU010000070.1 GCA_013042625.1 Flavobacteriaceae bacterium
ATTCTATCCTGGGCAGAATGCCTGGTGACGAATGGCAACGCTTTGCTAACCTGAGGTTATTATACAGTTATATGTTTACTCATCCCGGGACCAAATTGTTGTTCCAGGGCGCCGAATTCGGACAGAGCGAAGAATGGAATTTCCAGCAAAGCCTTGACTGGCATTTATTGCAATATAAGGTCCACAAAGGCGTGCGTGACCTGGTTAAAGATTTAAATAAACTCTATAGGAATGAACCTGCACTTCATCAGAAGCAGTTTAGTGCAGAAGGTTTCGAATGGATCGATTATAAGGATGCCGAGAATTCGGTATTAGCATATATCCGGAAAGGCATTGAAAAAGAAGATGATGTGATCATTGTTTGCAACATGACTCCAGTGCCCATGATAGATTATCGTATTGGCCTTCCTAAAAGTGGAAGATTAAAAGAAATCTTTAACAGCGATCTAAAAAAGTATAACGGCACCGGCCTATATAAAAATACGATCAGAAAAGCTGAAAAGCTCGACTGGCAGTTCAGAAAACACTCTGTTGAGATTACTATTCCACCATTTGGTATGGTAGCATTTAAGTATTCAAAGTAGAATTCGAAAACACAATAGTTGAAAAGTACTGTAAAACAATTAAGAAAGGATTTTAATTTTTGAAGCTTATTCCTTTTTTTTACCCCTTGAAAATCACCACCCATGATCATTAACACCGAATTAGAGAACAAAGGAAATCTATTTCCTTCCCAGGTAATCGGATTTGAGAAAGATGTCGACACCCTTTATTTTTCCACGGAAAATGATGTGACCCTCCAGGTGACAATTTTGAGAGATAGTGTGCTCAGGTTCCGTTATTCACCCACCGGGACCTTCGCCAAGGACTTTTCATACGCCATAACCAAATACGCCAGTTCTGGATATAACAAGCTGGAAATTAATGAAGAGGATGATTGCTTTAACATTACAACCTCCAAATTGGTTTGTAAAATTGCCAAAAAGGATTTAAAAGTATCGATATATGATGCCAAGGATGGTATGCTTATCAACCAGGATGAACTGGGTTTTCATTGGGAAGAAAGCTACGAGTTTGGAGGCAACATCGTCAAGATGAGTAAGGTGATCAACGATCGTGAAAGCTATTACGGCCTGGGAGACAAACCAGGGCATATCAACTTGAAAGGAAAACGATATGAGAATTGGGTGACCGATTCTTATGCCTATGGAAAGGAAACCGACCCACTTTATAAAGCCATCCCGTTTTATACCGGATTGCATCATAATAAAGCGTATGGGTTATTCTTTGATAATAGTTTCCAGACGTACTTTGATTTTGCCTATGAACGCCGGAATGTTTCCAGTTTTTGGGCGCAAGGTGGTGAAATGAATTATTATTTCATCTATGGTCCCAAAATGCAGGATGTGGTTGAAAATTATACCGATTTAACAGGAAAGCCACATCATTTACCGCCACTTTGGGCATTGGGATTTCATCAGTGTAAATGGAGTTATTACCCGGAGACTGAAGTAAGAGAAATTGCTGATAAGTTCAGAAAATTGAACATTCCTTGTGATGCTATTTACCTTGACATCGATTATATGGATGGATTCAGGTGTTTTACCTGGAATAACGAATACTTCCCAAACCCGAAACAAATGGTCTCCGATCTGCTTGAAGACGGTTTTAAAACAGTGGCTATTATTGACCCGGGAATAAAGCTCGACAAGAGTTATAAGGTCTTCAGGGATGCTCTTGATAAAGATTATTTCTGTAAACGAGCTGACGGACCTTATATGAAAGGAAAGGTCTGGCCCGGTGAATGTTATTTCCCGGATTTTACCAAGCCTGAAGTCAGAGAGTGGTGGTCTGGCCTGTATAAGGAATTGATTGAGGAAGTTGGCATTCGTGGAATATGGAATGACATGAATGAACCGGCCGTAATGGAGGTGCCAAACAAGACCTTCCCTGATGATGTGCGTCATGATTACGATGGAAATCCATGTAGCCATAGGAAGGCTCATAATGTCTATGGCATGCAGATGGCTAGGGCAACCTATCACGGTATGAAAAAATTCCGCTATCCGAAGCGGCCATTTGTAATTACCAGAGCGGCCTATTCGGGGACTCAACGTTATTGTTCAACATGGACTGGTGATAATGTGGCATCATGGGAGCATCTCTGGATTGCCAATGTGCAGGCACAGCGCCTGGCTATGTCGGGATTTTCATTTGTTGGCAGTGATATAGGTGGATTTGCTGAACAGCCACAAGGTGAACTTTTTACAAGGTGGATTCAGCTTGGCGTCTTCCATCCTTTCTGTCGTGTGCATTCAAGTGGAGATCATGGGGACCAGGAACCCTGGGCCTTTGATGAGGATGTGACAGATATTGTTAGAAAATTCATCGAGCTGAGATATGAACTTCTTCCATATTTGTATACCGCATTCTGGAAGCTTGTAGATGAAGGAACTCCTATTATAAAATCCCTGGTTTTATTTGATCAGGAAGATCATCAAACCCATTACAGAACAGATGAGTTCGTTTATGGCGATCATATTTTGGTTTGTCCGATCCTGGAACCCAACGCGAAGGGCAGAAGGATGTATATCCCGAGAGGCCGCTGGTACAATTTCTGGACCAATGAAGTAGTTATTGGGGGAAAAGAGAAATGGGTTGATGCCGAAATCGATTCGATGCCACTCTTCATAAAGGAAGGAGCTATCATACCAAAATATCCGGTTCAGCAATATGTAGATGAAAAATCAATTGATAAGGTCAGGTTGGATGTCTATTTCAAAATGGGTAAAGAACGATCGGAATTTTACGATGATACTCATGACGGATATGACTACCTTAAAGGGCGCTACAGCCTTAGAAATTTCAAATTGAGCGGTAAGAAAAACGAGCTGATTATTCACCAACATAAGGAAGGTAAATTTGTTACGGAATACGAAGCATTTGAATTACACTTTCATGGATTACCATTTAAAATAAAAAGAGTACAGCTTGATAATGAAGATATTGATTTAGATATGGTAAAAACCAATGGAAGCAGCAGTATTCTTATCGATAAGAACTTCACCGATCTTCATATTTATGGTGAATAACTTTACGGTATTATAAAATGACTTTGGAAAGGTTTTTGTACTTTTAAACGTCGTAATACTTAAACCTTAAACATCATGAATTATAAGCATTCAATAGTTGCATTTGCGGCTATTCTAATGTTCTTATCCTGCACGGTAAATCCCTTTACAGGTAAGAAAACAATGGCCCTGGTATCGAATTCCGAGCTTTTTCCTACGGCCTTTGCCCAATATGATCAGTTCCTGAGTGAAAATAATGTGGTTACCGGAACTTCCGATGCCGAAATGATCAATAGGGTAGGTCAGCGAATTTCAGTTGCTGCAGAACGCTGGCTAAATGCTAACGGCTATGAAGGATATTTAAATGATTACCGTTGGGATTATAACCTGGTAAATGACGAGACTGTGAACGCCTGGTGTATGCCTGGAGGAAAAATAGTCTTCTATACAGGAATTTTACCCATTGCACAGAATGAAACCGGCGTTGCCGCAATCATGGGCCATGAGGTGGCTCATGCCCTGGCTAACCACGGACAGCAGCGAATGAGTGCAGGCCTGTTACAGCAACTGGGTGCAGTCGCCGGAAATGTGGCGATCCAGGATGAGCAATCCAGGCAGATTTTTAACCAGGCCTATGGTATAGGTAGTACTGTTGGTGTCATGCTACCCTTTAGCAGAAGCCATGAAACCGAGTCAGATAAGATTGGCTTATACCTTATGGCCATAGCCGGATACAATCCTGATGAAGCTGCAGAATTATGGAAGCGCATGAAAGCCAATAGTGGTGGAGAAGCACCTCCTGAGTTTTTGAGTACACACCCATCTAACGATGCTCGTATTGCAAACCTCCAGGCCCTGGCGCCACAAGCCAAGGCAGAGGCCGCTAAATTTGGAATTACGAGCTTCAGACCGATTAATTAGAGGTATTTAATTTATTTGATTACCTTCGAAGCTGTTCGTTTATCGAACGGCTTTTTTTATGGCTATACTTCAGAAAGGAGATAAAAAATTACTACACGCCTGGGCCTTTTATGATTGGGCCAATTCGGTCTATCCCCTGGTAATATCATCGGCTGTTTTCCCCATTTTTTATGGCGCTCTAACTATTATAAAAGATACTGAAGGAAACAAAATTGATGATACGGTAAACTTCCTGGGTATTGCCTTTAATAATGATTCGTTAATCAGTTATGTCACAGCATTGAGTTTCCTGGTGGTGTCATTTATTTCACCTATCCTTTCCGGGATATCAGATTATGTGGGTAACAAGGAGAATTTTATGAAATTCTTCTGTTATATGGGGTCTCTGGCATGCATCGGACTGTACTGGTTTAATCTCGAACACCTCTGGTTCGGATTGCTATGCTACATGCTGGCCTTGATCGGGTTTTGGGGAAGCCTCGTTTTTTATAATTCTTATCTACCCGATATAGCCTTTCCCGAACAGCAGGATAAAATCAGTGCGAAAGGGTTTTCCCTGGGGTATACGGGAAGTGTACTGTTACTGGTAGTAAACCTGGTTATGATTCTAAAATATGAATGGTTCGGATTCGAAGATGCAGGTGCACCAACACGAATAGCATTTATTTTGGTCGGGATATGGTGGATGGGATTTGCACAGTATACCTTCAAACACCTTCCAACCGGAACCAATGAAGGTCACGCTGTGACAAGAAAGGTATTGATGCATGGGTACAATGAACTGAAAAAGATTTGGCATGCACTCAAGGATAACAAAGTGCTTAGACGATACCTGACTGCGTTCTTTGTTTATAGCATGGCTGTTCAAACCATCATGATAGCTGCTACTTATTTTGCCGTTGAAGAACTGGACTGGGGGAAACAGGATTCAACCACAGGACTGATAATCAGTATTTTACTAATTCAGTTAATCGCCGTAGTAGGAGCACATCTTACAGCGAGATTGTCGAAACTGATTGGAAATATCAAATCTCTGATCATCATCATTTTTATCTGGATCGCCATCTGCGCCTATGCCTTCTTCGTTTATACCCCAATGCAATTTTATATTACCGCGGCTTGCGTAGGTATGGTGATGGGAGGTATACAATCGCTTTCGAGATCTACCTACAGTAAACTGGTTCCCGAACAGTCTGAAGATACCGCTTCATACTTCAGTTTTTATGATGTTTCAGAAAAAATAGGAATTGTGATCGGCATGTTCTTATATGGCTGGATTGCGGGCTTAACAGGCAGTATGCGCTATTCAATCTTATTCCTGATCACCTTTTTTATAATCGGATTGATTCTTTTATACAGAGTCCCTAAAACCAAATTGCTGGTTTAAATTATTTAGTATTTTCGTTCTATTCTTATAAATTTCATGACCATGACAATTAAATCAATGAAGAACCTGCTTTCATATGCCTTAATTTTAGTATTTCTATCAGCATTTACCTGTGAGAATGAACCTTTGGAAGGTGAATTCAATATTGTTGACCCGGTTAATGACTGCGAAGATGCCACCTCAACCGTGGATATCGCTTTATTAGCTTTTCAGAGCAGCAATGCCGACAACTACGAAGTACGCTGCAATGGGCTCAAACAGGCTTATCTTTTACAGATCGATGCATGCGGTGATCCCGATGGCAGTATTCAGCAATCCATTAATGCGTTGGGTGATTGCACCCAGGAACAAATGGGTTTCAATTGTAATGGATTGGAATTATCGGAGGTTGCCGGACAGGGATTTACATGCGACTACAATATGTATGATCAGCTTTCATTGGCCAATGTTTACCTGGAAGAAGACTACGCCACCGATGAGGATAACGACGGTACTGATGATCATTTCTTGAACCGGATTTATATCACGGATGGCACGGCCGAACTCGATGCTAACAATGTGTTTCAGACCTTTAGTGTTCAACCCACTTATATCCTTGAAATAACTCTGTTTTCAATTGGAACATCTGGGTTGATTGCTGATGATTATAAGCCTTTTATCAATGTTGATCCGTCTACCGAATCATACCTGAGTCTTTCAGTGTCTACCTTTAGTACCGAACCCTGTGAAATCAACTTGTTCGGATGTGATAATGACAGTGCTCTTACCAGCGGTATTGTAAGCGTCACAGGAGCACCTGGTAATTTCGAGGTCTGTTTTGACCTGGTCCTTGATTCCTCGGGAAATTGTATAAAAGGGATAGAAAACAACCTGATTCCAATAGATACACCATAAAAAAACCGCCGGAAGGCGGTTTTTTAATTGATTTGTTGAAAAGGATGGTTTAGTTGCTAATGCTTCCAGAACCACTTACCTTAGTATCCTCTTTGTCAGGATTTCCTCGGTATTCAATATCTCCTGATCCAGCTACCCTGGCCTTTAATGATACACGGCTTACAACCTTGGCATCACCAGACCCTGCAACGGAAACTACGGTGTTTTTAGATTCCAGTTCAAATCCGTGGAAATCACCTGATCCCGCCACACTGGCATCAAGACTATCAGTATCTCCCTTAAGAGTCAGGTCTCCGGAACCGGCTATGCTACCACTTACTTCGTTCGTTTGGATATCAAGAACGACATCTCCCGATCCTGCAAGTGATACGTCCAGTTCATCAGATTTTATAGTGTCCTTATTCCAAAGGTCACCAGATCCTGCCAAAGAAACCTTTTCTATTTCCCGGAAAGGAATAGTGATCTTCAGGTCTTTTCCCCAGCTTGGCTTAATGTTTTTGCCTTTCTCAACCTTAACAACCAATTGGCCATTTTTTATTTCCGTGATGATATGCTTGAGCAGGTTTTCTTCACCCTCGAGAGTGATCTTTCCTTCTTCTCCCGCAACCAGTATGAAGTCCATTGAACCCGCACATCTTATGCCGTCATAATCTGAAGTGGTTCGTGTTTCGGTTGTCATTTTACCATTGCCCTTTACACTTTTATTTCCCCACCATTGGGCCTGTGAAGTTGTACTGAATAATAAGGCAAGTATTAAAATTGAAATTGATCTCATGATTCTTGTATTTTGATTAATGGTTATTAGTTTTCTTTAAATGTTACGCTTCCGTATTCCGAATTGATTAGTATTCTGTTCGGGGTATTTTGATCGCCATGATATCCCAAATAGTATTTATCGCCTGATTGAATGCGCTGTTTTACCATTTCAAATCCTTCAGCTCCTCTTAGTCCGGCATACTCCAGTTTTATATCGAATTCGAAATTATATGCCGGATCATAACCCAGGGTGATTTTCATATAATCAGACTGTATATTAACGTTGCCTGCATTTGCAGTCATCTTATCAATTTTAAGAGATCCATAGTCTCCCTTAACATCTACATTCTTATAGATATTCCCAAGTCTGAGTGTGAGGTAGTCACCATTTCCTGATACATTATTCGCGTTTTCTACATTCAGTGAGCCATAATCACAGTTGTATTCAACATTTTCTGCTATTTCAACCGTGGATTTGGTATAATCTGCTGAAATCGTCAATGCATTCGTTTTTCCTATGGTATAGCTACTGTAATCAGCATTGATTTTTCCAGACTTAATAAATTCGAAGTAGCTGTTATTTGTATAATCGAAATTCAAAACGTTGTCGTCTGCCATCAGTTCTTTGGTTGTCACCTTACCGTAATCACAATTGATTTCTGCACGGCCTTCCAGTTTATCCAGGTTAATGCTTCCGTAGTCATTAGACAGTTTCACATTATTTGATGCCGGCATTTTGATAACATAATCAATCTTCATATTTACAGTGTTGCTTCCCCAGCTCCACCATGATTTTGATTTACGCTTGTTAAAAGTAGTTTCAGCGGAAACCCATTCGTTAGATGAGGAGAACTTAACATCGAGATCACTAAGTTTTCTGTCGACTTTTTCTTCGTTATTTCCGTTTACCGTAATGGTTACATCGATCACGATTCGGTTTTCATTCCAGGTGGTGATATCAAGATCACCATAACTGTTGCTCACGCGAAGGGTTGCATCGGAATCAACATCGAATTCCTTGTGAATGGTCTTTTCTTTAGTGTGCTTTCCTTTCCAGTTGGGATCGGTGGCGAATAGGGCCAGTGGTAGCAGAAATACTGCAATCGATTTAAAGAGTATAGATGTTCTCATTGTTTTGATCTTTAGTTTGTTTAAGTTCTTCTATTTGTTCAGAAACCTGTTTTAAAATGTCTATTCTGTTTTGAAAATTGCTGATCATGGCATGGATAACACGTTTGTCATTTCCGCTTTCATCAAGATCCGTTTTCAGTTGAATATATTCCTGCTCCAATAAATTGATCTGGAATAAGGCATCAACGATCAGGTTCTGGTATTCAGGAGATTCTTCACTGTTCAGTTTCTCAAGTTCAGCTGAAATTGCCGTTGTAAAAAACTCTTGTGTATTGGCCATTTCCGGTGACACGCTTGAAAGATCCCGATCCGTTGTAATACCTGAGCCTATTACAAGCACAAGCATTAAGGCAATAGATGCGGCAATCATAAACAAGGGTTTCCAGGAAGTAGAAGAGGTCGAACCGCCACTGCGATTGTCCTGCTGGGCATTCAATTTGGCCATAAACCGCTTTTCATGTCCCGTTTGAGGTTCTTCGTGATCGAAGGCTGCCCTGTTTTCCTGAATAAATTCAGTTAGTCTATCCATGTTTATTCATTTAATATTCAGCCAAATGCTGAAGGTTTCTTCTTAATTTGTCCTTTGCTCTTGATACGGTTGTCCGGCAATTTGCGTAAGACAAATTCATGATTTCACTCATTTCTTCGTAATCATATCCCTCAATGAGATGTAAGGTCAGGGCAATCCTGTAATTGTCCTTCAAGCCTGAGATCGATTCTATCACCTGCTTAACCTGGTAGCTGGTATCTGCCTGGTCTTCAGTAATTCCGGAATGATCTTCCATCTTGTACATCACATCATCTAAAGGAACTTGGTCGTACTTATCAGATTTGTTGTAATGATAAATACTATTGTTTATTACAATCCGTTTTAGCCATGAACCGAAGGTTTTTGTTTCCTTTAAGCTGTCTAACTTGGTAAAGGCATTCAAGAACGCTTCTTGCATAATATCTTCGGCTTCAAAACTATCTTTTACTATTCTCAGCGCTGTATTGTACATAGCTTTATAATACCTGTTGTAAACCTCCAGTTGTGCAAACTGATTTCCCGATTTACAAAGCTCTATGAGCTGTTCTATATTATGCTTGGTTAGTGACAAAAAACGTATTGTTTTAAACTAAAGATTGAGTTGATGGATAGTTGTTACACTTATAAAGAAAAAAATTAAAATTGAATTCAGAATATCACGTTTTATAATGGCACAAGAATTGAACTTATAGGGTTGATTATAACATTTTTAAATACGTAAGTATCTGATATTAAGATATTAACAGTAGTGTAATTATAAAGATAAGAAATAATAAATTCTGTTTAGATGACAGAATGACCAGAAATAACATATGTCTAAGCCCAAATTCGTAAATATTGACAGTTTGTCACTTCAGAACTTTGATGAAAATTCAGAGTTGATCCCATTGATGACCACTGAAGATGAAAAGGAGATCAATAATGAAGCCTTACCAGAAACCCTTCCGATTCTCCCCTTAAGAAATACAGTCTTATTTCCCGGTGTGGTCATTCCAATTACTGCCGGTCGGGATAAGTCGATTAAACTGATTGAAGATGCCAATCGCGGACTAAAAGTCATTGGTGTTGTTGCGCAGAAAGATGAGATAACCGAGGATCCAACAGTAAGAGATATTCATAAAACCGGTACAGTGGCCCGTATTCTCAAGGTTCTGAAAATGCCCGATGGGAATACAACCATAATCATTCAGGGAAAGAAGCGGTTTCAAATCACTGAAATGATCACCGAGGAACCTTATATGAATGCTACCATCAAGGGATTATCAGAAACAAGGCCTGTTATTAATGATGTGGAGTTCGATGCTATAATCGATTCGATAAAGGACTTGTCACTTCAGATTATAAAACAAAGTCCGAATATACCGACGGAAGCCTCTTTCGCAATTAAAAACATTGAAAGCAACAGCTTTCTGGTGAATTTTGTGTCTTCAAATATGAATCTCAGTGTAGGAGATAAACAGGTTCTTCTCGAGATAAATGATCTTGAAGAACGTGCGCTTGCTACACTTAAGCATATGACCCTTGAGGTTCAGAAGTTGGAACTCAGAAATGACATACAGTCGAAAGTACAAAGCGACATCAACCAGCAGCAGCGGGAATATTTCCTTCATCAGCAAATGAAGACCATCCAGGAGGAGCTGGGCGGTTCTACTTCCGAAGAGGATATTGAAGAAATGAAGGCCAGGGCGCTTGAAAAGAAATGGGATGAAAAAATCGCCAAGCATTTCGATAAGGAAATGTCCAAACTTCAACGCATGAATCCCCAGGTGGCAGAATATTCGATTCAGAGGAACTACCTGGAGTTATTCCTGGAGTTACCCTGGAACCAGTTTAGCGATGATAAATTCGACCTGAAAAGGGCTAAAATTATACTAGACCGGGACCATTACGGACTAGACGATGTCAAAAGGAGAATAATTGAATACCTGGCGGTTCTCAAGTTGAGGAAAGATATGAAATCACCCATCCTTTGTTTGTATGGCCCTCCCGGAGTTGGTAAAACTTCCTTGGGTAAATCTGTAGCAGAGGCGCTGGGTCGGGAATATGTTCGTATGTCATTAGGTGGCCTGCGGGATGAGGCAGAGATCAGGGGTCATCGTAAAACATATATCGGAGCGCTTCCCGGACGAATCATTCAGAATATAAAAAAGGCCGGAACTTCAAATCCGGTTTTTGTGCTGGATGAGATTGACAAACTATCGGCTTCTCACCAGGGGGATCCGTCTTCTGCTATGCTGGAGGTGCTTGATCCTGAGCAAAACAATGAGTTCTATGACAACTTCCTGGAAATGGGATATGACCTTTCTAAGGTATTGTTCATCGCGACGGCTAATACCTTATCGACGATTCAGCCTGCGTTGTTAGACCGGATGGAAATCATCAATGTAACAGGCTATACCATTGAGGAGAAAGTTGAGATTGCCAAACGTCATTTGCTGCCTAAGCAATTGAAAGAACATGGAATGACCAATAAGAATCTCAAAATTGGCAAGAGACAACTGGAAAAGATAATAGAAGGATATACCCGTGAATCAGGTGTAAGGGGACTTGAGAAGCAAATTGCCAAAATGGTGCGATTTGCTGCGAAGAATATCGCCATGGAAGAACCTTATAATTTAAAGGTCAATAATGAGGATGTCAGGGAAGTTCTTGGTGTGCCTCGACTGGAACGGGATAAATATGAGAATTTTAATGTGGCAGGAGTGGTTACCGGTTTAGCCTGGACCAGGGTAGGAGGTGATATATTGTTTATTGAATCGATTCTATCAAGGGGAAAAGGTACACTTACCATCACAGGAAACCTGGGTAAAGTTATGAAGGAATCGGCAACGATTGCCATGGAATACATCAAGGCCAATGCCGCTAAATTCGGAATTAAACCAGAGATCTTCGGGAAATATAATGTTCATATCCATGTTCCTGAAGGAGCAACTCCTAAGGACGGTCCGAGTGCAGGTATTACCATGCTAACATCGCTGGTATCGCTTTTCACCCAAAGAAAGGTGAAGAAAAGCCTGGCTATGACAGGTGAAATCACCCTCAGAGGAAAAGTTCTGCCTGTTGGAGGAATAAAAGAAAAAATACTGGCTGCAAAGCGTGCGAGAATCAAAGAGATCATTCTTTGCGAAGAAAACCGCCCTGATATAGAGGAAATCAAGGCCGATTATTTAAAAGGTCTGACCTTTCACTACGTAAAAGATATGAGTGAAGTAATAGAATTAGCCCTCACCGATCAAAGGGTCAGAAACGCGAAAACACTATAATTAGAACCTCCGATTTTCGGAGGTTTTTCTTTGCACTGAAAATAAAAAATGGGGGTAATCGTTTTAAAATAGATTTAGTTACTTTGCAGCTTTATGAGAAGAGCGGTTGCCACGGTCTTAGCCACTTTAGGAACTTTGATGGCTTTTTCACAACTCGGTGGAGAAGCTACGTACCAGTTCCTTAACCTGGTATCTTCACCCAGGCAGGCAGCCCTTGGAGGAAAAACCCTGACCAATGTCGATTATGATGTGACCCAGGCCTTGTATAATCCGGCGACCATAAACCTCGAAATGAACAATCAGCTGGCTCTTAATTATTCGAGCTACCTGGGAGGAATCAGTTATGGTACCGCAGCTTATGCCTATACCTGGGACCGAAGGACCCAAACCTTTCATATTGGAATGACCTACATCAATTACGGTGATTTCGATGGATATGACGAAGATGGTAATCCTACCGGGCCATTTACAGGAAATGAAGCGGCATTATCTGTTGGTTATGCCAGGCAGATTGGATATTCTGATTTCTATCTGGGTGGTAATTTTAAATTTATAACATCTCAATTAGAGCAGTATAATTCCATAGGAGCAGCTGTGGATGTGGGATTGATCTATATCAATACCGATATTGATTTCAATGCGGCGGTTGTAGTGCGGAATGCCGGTATGCAAATAACGACCTATGCCGGCTTGAATGAGCCCTTACCATTTGAAGTGGATTTCGGTATGTCCCAAACCCTGGAGCATGTGCCTATTCGCTGGCATGTTACTTTGGAAAATTTACAGGAATGGCCTATTGGAAGGTCAAATCCTGCAAGAGACCAATCTGATTTGGAAGGAAACGTTACCAGTGAGAGCATTGGATTTTTTGGAAACCTGATTCGCCATACCATTGTCGGGGCTGAGATTTTTCCAGACAGGGGTTTTAATTTAAGGATCGGATATAATTTCAGAAGGGCTGAGGAATTACGTATTTTAGAGCAGCGAAATTTCTCTGGTTTATCCTTCGGAATTGGCATTAAACTGAATAAAATGCGGTTTAGTTATACCCATGCACGATATTCCAGTGCGGCAAATTCGAGTTTTTTCGGACTACAAATCGATCTTCAATAGGTGCGAGATATTACAATAGCAATAGACGGGCATTCTTCAACGGGTAAAAGCACCATTGCAAAAATGGTGGCCAGAGCCCTAGGATATGTTTATGTGGACTCAGGAGCCATGTACAGGGCGGTAACCCTTTATGCCATGGAGCAGGGATTGATTGGTTATAGTGCATTTCATAAAGATGAACTGATTGAAGATCTCGATAATATTAAAATCGATTTCGAATTTAATGAACTCAGCGGTCAGACTGAAATCCGACTCAACGGAAAAAATGTCGAGGGCGCTATACGGTCTATGGAGGTATCAAACTTTGTTAGTCCGGTGGCCACAGTACCTGAGGTTAGAAGAAGGCTGGTCAGGATTCAGCATAAATTAGGTGAGAACAAAGGAATAGTGATGGATGGCCGTGACATTGGCACGGTTGTTTTTCCAAATGCAGAATTGAAAATCTATATGACTGCCTCCGCTGAAGTCCGTGCCAAACGTCGTTTTGATGAGTTAAAAGGCAAAGGGCATAAAGTAGTCTTTGAAGAGGTTTTGAGAAATGTTATGGAACGGGATCATATTGATTCAACCCGTGCGGATTCTCCTTTAACAAAAGCAGAGGACGCGATTGAGTTCGATAATACCGACATATCGATAGAGGAACAATATACCAAAGTCATGCGGTTGGTCAGGATGACCATAGAAGACGAAGAATAAAAAAAGCAACCACAGGGTTGCTTTTTTTTATGTTTTATAAATTCGGAATGATCAATTCCTGGTCCGGATAAATGAGATCAGGATTTTTAAGTATATCTGAGTTAGCGGAAAAGATCTTTTTGTATTTCATGGGATCGCCATAATATTGCTTGGCAATCTTCCCCAGGGTTTCTCCACTTTGTACAACATGTCTGTGATAAACAGTAGTATCGGTTACCTTAATGTCGGCCATGATATCGTTAGGACTCTCACCACCAATTTCTTTGATTTTATCCCAAATGAGATCCTTTTCATACTGGCTTTTGGTAGTTCCCCATACCTTAAGTTGACCATTTTCTTCACGGACATCACCATCTTGGACATCAAGATCTTTTCCGAGGTCAAGAACAGCCTGGTATTTCAATTTCATCGACATATTTTAGTTGATTTAATGTTCGGACGGTAAATATAAATAATTCGGCCCCATTCCGCAGAGGTTGTTGATAACTTTAGGCGATTAAGAATCAAGGGATTAATAAAAAGAGGGACGGATTAGGCAATTACGCTTAATATGTTTATTTTTGCCATCCTTTAAGCGGATAAGGAAAGATTAAAGGATTGACAATTGTTAAACGCTTCTGCATCGGTACCGCTCGATTTTCCACCAGGATGCAGGATACAAATAATATCAGCAATGGCTGAAAAAGAAACTAAAGAAGTAAAAACTTCAGAAGAACCTAAAACTGAAGTTAAAACCAAAGAAGCTCCGGTACTTTCCGAGGCTCAGGCTAATCCCGAGAAATTTTTAAAGGAATTCGACTGGCACAATTACGAAGAAGGAATTGAGCAGGTTGCCGATAAGAAACTTGAAGAGTTTGAAAAGCTTGTCAATGAGAATTTCGTTGATACCTTAAACAATGAAGTAGTTGAGGGTGAGGTCATTCATATCACTGATCGCGATGTCATCATCGATATCAATGCCAAGTCAGAAGGGGTTATATCATTGAATGAATTCAGATACAATCCTGATCTTAAATTAGGAGATAAAGTAGAAGTACTGATTGATGTTCGTGAGGATGCTACCGGTCAGCTTGTTCTTTCACACCGGAAAGCTCGTGTGATCAAGGCATGGGATCGCGTTAATGCTGCTCATGATTCAGGTGAGATCGTCAATGGTTTTGTAAAATGCAGAACTAAAGGTGGAATGATTGTAGATGTCTTCGGAATTGAAGCATTCCTTCCCGGATCTCAGATCGACGTTAAGCCGATTAGAGATTATGATCAGTACGTTAATAAAACTATGGAATTCAAGGTTGTTAAGATCAATCACGAATTCAAAAATGTTGTAGTCTCTCACAAAGCGCTTATCGAAGCAGATATCGAAGAGCAGAAGAAGGAGATTATCAGTCAGCTTGAAAAAGGCCAGGTACTTGAAGGAACTGTTAAGAATATTACTTCATACGGAGTATTCATGGACCTTGGTGGTGTAGACGGACTAATTCACATTACTGATTTGAGCTGGTCAAGAATCAATCACCCGAATGAAATTGTTGAGCTTGACGAAAAACTAAATGTCGTTATTCTAGATTTTGATGAGAACAAATCGAGAATTCAACTGGGCTTGAAGCAATTGAGCAAACATCCTTGGGAAGCCCTTGGAGATGAGCTTAAGGTTGGAGACCAGGTGAAGGGTAGAGTTGTGGTCATTGCAGATTACGGTGCCTTTATAGAAGTTGCAGAAGGCGTAGAAGGATTGATTCATGTATCTGAAATGTCATGGTCAACTCACCTGCGTTCAGCACAGGATTTTGTATCGATTGGAGATGAAGTTGATGCGGTTATTCTAACTCTGGATCGCGAAGACAGGAAGATGTCTCTTGGTATCAAGCAATTGACACCGGATCCATGGACCGATATCACAACTAAATACCCGGTTGGTTCTACCCATAAAGGTATTGTAAGGAACTTTACTAATTTCGGTGTGTTTGTTGAAATGGAAGAGGGTATTGATGGATTGATTTACATCTCAGACCTGTCCTGGACTAAGAAAATCAAGCATCCAAGTGAATTCTGTAATGTTGGAGATACTCTTGAAGTTGTTGTCCTTGAACTCGATGTTGAAGGCCGTAAGCTGAGTCTTGGTCATAAACAAACCAAAGAGAATCCTTGGGATAA
>JABDPU010000016.1 GCA_013042625.1 Flavobacteriaceae bacterium
CGAGGCCTTTGGCCTGGTGAATGGTCATAATTCTAAGAGCCTGGATCTCAGAAGGAAGAGAAATACCTAGTTTATCTTCCTTTGAATGAAAGTGATCTAAAAAACTCAACAAGGATTCGGCCTGGAATATAGATCGGTCATACAATTCATCGAGCAATCCCTGAAGGTAGGCATCGGGATCAGGCATCAGGCGGAAGGCATCGATAATATATTCCACCATTTCATAAAGAGAAAGTTCCCTGGCCAAATCGAATTTAAAATCGATCCCATGCACTTTAAAAATCCGCTCTAATTCATCCTGACCGGACCAGAGCGCTTCTTGAATAAACGTGTGCTGGGTTTCTAAAGTTGAAAGATGTTCTGAAAGGAATAAAATATAATTGAACTTAAAATCCAAGTTGCCTGGCTCGTCGAGAAAGTGAAGAAAATCGATTACAAATTGAACTTCTTTTGAATGAACAAGGAGCAGGCTTTCTGCCGATATGATACTATGATCACTATTGCTGTCGAGGTATTGAGCCAATTCTTTTCCTTCTTCCTTACGCCTGACTAGCACACAAATATCTCTGAGCTGATAGTTTAACTCCAGTGAGGAATCAATAAGCTGTAATACTTCTCGTCCGTAAAGCTCATGCGACTCTTCTACTTTATTGTAATCCAGAAAACTTAACCGAACATATCCGGCTTCCAATTTTTCCGGATTTTGCCCGGAGGAGGAATAGACGTTTCTATAATTAGATTGTTCGAAGACACGGGTCGACAAAAATGTAAAAAAGGCATTGTTGAATTCTACAATTTGTTGATAGCTTCTGAAATTTTCTTTCAATGAATGCACATCAGGTGGTATCTGAAACGGGTTTTCAGCTCGATCAAATAATGCGATAAATTGCTCGGGTTGTCCGCCACGCCAACGATAAATAGATTGTTTGGCATCACCAACTATCATTGCTGAGGATCCTTCTCCGGAAAGCGCATTGTCGATAAGCGGAACAAGATTATTCCATTGAAGAACCGAAGTGTCCTGAAACTCATCGATAAAGAAGTGTTTATAACGCTCACCAATACGCTCATAGATAAAATCGGCAGGTTGGTCCTGAAGATGTTTGGCTACTATAGGATTGAACTCGGAAATAAGCACGATATTTTGTTCATTCTTGATGTTTTGAATCTCATTTTGTACCAGATGCAGAACAGACATTGGAACGAGATTTCGGTATATTGACTGGTAGAGTTGATATATTCCTACGAGTTCACTAACGCGATGAAAGGCCCTGGCCATTCCCGGCTGGAAAGCGTCTATTTCTCGGGTGAGTTCGGGCTTGGCAGTTTTTCCATATAGAGGTTCCGAATCGATTGATAACATCCATTTTTTATCGAAATCAACCTTAAAATTTCCATCGACAAGTTTCTTGAAAAAACCTCTGGCATAACCGATATCTCTTGGCAGGGAGCCAAATTCTTCCTTCATTTGATCAAGAGGGTCTACTACGCTTTTTGAAATTGAACCAATCTCTTTATCCAAGCTTTTTAAATGGCTTTTCAGTGCAGTTTGAAGTTCAGAGAAATGGTCGAGGGATTTGTCCCTGAGCGAATTCAAGCTTAAATAATGATTTTCATTAAGAAGAATTTTTGCCATTTTATTAAAATCAAAAGCGATATTAAAACTTTTGTCGTCGTCTGATTTTTCAATAGCAAATCCGATTAAGGTATTGGTCAGTTTGGTTTCTGTGCCTGCCTTTGAGATCAAATTATCAACAGCCATTGCTAACACCTCTTCAGTATCCAATTCAATATCGAAATTGGTATGTATTCCAAGGTCACGCGCAAAATTCCTGATAAGCCTCTGGTTGAATTTATCAATCGTCATGACCTCAAAAAATGCATAATCATGAATGATGGTCTCCAGGATTGACTTTGACTGTTCATGAAGCCTTTCTGCAGACCAGTTCAGTTCTGTACTTACCGCTTTAAAAAGCGGGTTATCGGAATTAAGAATATCGGCCTTACTGAATTCGGCAAGGGAAGAGATTATTCTTTCCTTCATTTCATTTACCGCCTTATTGGTAAATGTTAGTGCAAGAATTTTTCGATGAGGAAAACGCGCCTCCGAAGAAAATAGTTTAACGAGATAAAATTTGACCAGTGAAAAGGTCTTGCCGCTACCTGCTGATGCATTAAAAATATGAAATAATGATTGCGACAATGCTCAAAGTTTAATTTATAGCAAAATAGTTAATCTTAATAACTTCTTATGATTTGAATGACCGCATTATCGTAAATTTGAGAAATTAAACTATTAACGTTAAAAATAAATATTATGGCATTCGAATTACCAAAACTAGAATATTCGTATGATGCGCTTGAACCATACATCGATGCACGCACGATGGAAATTCATCATACCAAGCATCACAATGGTTACACCACAAAATTGAATGCGGCTATTGAAGGAACAAATCTGGCCGGCCAAAGCATTGAAGATATTTTAGGCAATCTCGACATGAACAATTCAGCCGTTAGGAATAATGGAGGTGGATTTTATAATCACGGTCTCTATTGGGATGTGATGAATCCAAATGACAAGGGAAGGTTATCGGGCGATTGCAGAGACGCGGTTGAAAAGGCCTTTGGTTCTTATGAAGGTTTTAAAGATGCATTTAGTAAAGCAGCGGGAACTCGATTCGGTTCTGGTTGGGCCTGGTTGTGTGTCCAAAATGGAGGAGAAGTTGAAGTTTGTTCAACACCTAATCAGGACAACCCACTTATGCCAGGAGTTGGTTGTGGTGGAACGCCCATACTTGGAATTGATGTCTGGGAACATGCCTACTATTTGAATTACCAGAACAGGCGTCCTGACTATATCGAAGCTTTTATGAAAATTATAAATTGGAATGAAGTAGAACGACGATATGAATTATCGC
>JABDPU010000024.1 GCA_013042625.1 Flavobacteriaceae bacterium
GGCAGGATGTAATTATTTCTGTTTTAATATTAGGATTACTATTTGTAACGCTTGCAGTCATATTGACAAACAGACCCTGGATTATTGTCCGAAATGCAATTCAACCAATATCGACCATGCAACCCGGGTGATCGGATACCTTAAGCGTGTATCAAGTTTCAGTTCAGATCGGCAAAATGAACATGCGCTTAGATACTATCAAATAGAAAGAAAGCCCGAACATCATATAGAGGAAAATGCAGCATTGGAATTCATAGGTGCGAACGGCTAATTATTCCATTCTTAATATTCTCAATAATTGAATGCCTTAAGTGAAATAACTTTATCGGAGTTTTTTATCTCCTCTGTTAGTTTATAGATTGATTTATCCCGAAAATCTTTAAGGATCTCTTTTTTAAAAGGGGAAACGATATGATGAACCGGGCAGGGATTATCGTCTTCACATTCCGCCAGTCCCAGAAAGCAGGCTTCAAAATTGTGTTTGCTATCAATGCAATTCACAACATCCCAGATCGAATTTCGCAAATTATCCTCATTGAGATAAAAACCACCGTTCGGACCCTTGACCGAAGTTATGAGCTGCCCTTTAACCAGCCTCTGCAACAATTTAGCCAAGAAGGGTTGTGGTGTATCAAGAGCTTCAGAAATGGCTTTTACACCTTTTTTATTCTCTGGAGAGGCATAAATTGCCAGGAAGAGAATTGACCGGATGGCGTATTGGCAGGCATTAGTGAGCATAACGAAGCTTAGAATTAATCAAAAATAACCAAATCCCAATAAAAAGGGCTATGCAAGAGTTGAAATGAGTAATTAAGAAATACTATTGAATCATGACGGTAAATTAATTCTTCAAGAATATTACCCTTTATTAAGTAAGATTCTATTTATGTATTTGGTAATCAAATATTTACAACAAAAAATATGCAAATAATTAATTGCCCTGCCAGTATTTTTTCTTACCTTTTAAGTTAAATTCTACCATAGAAGAAATTTCAAATTTCTTTTCTCCTTAAGATCCCGATTTTATAGTAACTGATTTTTAAATCATCATTTTGAAACATAATGATGATCACTAAAAATTTCATTGACTAAAAGTTTTATAATCTAAATGATTAAACTATGAATCATTCAAAATTTATTTTTTTACTGGGTCTGTCTATATTAGTTATGAGTTGCGACCCTAAAGTTAATTTGGATCTTACCGATAAAAGACCTGTTAAAAGCATTAAAATTGATGATGCGGAGGAAGCATCATTGATTCAACAAGAACTAGATATAGAAGTAAAGTACGTGGCTAATAACACACTCTATTTCTATTCAGACAATCAAGAAACCCTGTCTCAATTAGAAGAAATCGGCTATCTGGTAAAAGACGAAAATCCAAAACAGACCTCTTTCAGAATGGTAAAGCTCATTTCAAAGAACAAAACATCTCTATCGACCGAGAAAAACATTTCAATATTAAAAGAATTACAGGAGTATCGTATTAAAGTATTTAATCGCGAAAAGAGCCATTGGGTTATTTATGGATCTCTTGATGATTTATCAAGGCTAAAAGAACTAGGGTTTGTCATGGAGAATCTCGAAACAGAAATTCATCCAAGAAGTGTCAAAATAATTGTTCCATCAAAAGATGATATACAAAAAATCAATGAAATGGGTGTTGATATTTATTCATCTGGGCAAGAGGGAGACAGCTACTTGGTCTATGGAGGTGCATATGATTATCAAATCGACCTTATGGCAGAAGCCGGTTATCAAATTTCAAAGGAGAACTAACAGATTTCCTAACCAATAAAACAAAACATCATGAAATATATTCACATCATTATATTAGTATTCTGCTCGTCATTTTTATCAGCACAAATCCTGTCATATAATGACTTCAGAACGCCATCACAAATAGATGATGCCCTTACGACCCTAAATTCAACTTATCCTTCATTAACTAGAATAGACGTTATTGGAACCAGTATAGAAGGTCGACAGATAAAAGCGTTAAAAATTTCAAATAATCCCTCCGTTGATGATCCGGCAAAAGGAGATGTGGTTTTCATTTCGCTAATGCATGCGAGAGAATGGATCACTGCAGAAACAATTCT
The DNA here is from genome assembly GCA_013042625.1 of Flavobacteriaceae bacterium. Classification (GTDB taxonomy): domain Bacteria; phylum Bacteroidota; class Bacteroidia; order Flavobacteriales; family Flavobacteriaceae; genus SHLJ01. Next base: position 2,103 of record JABDPU010000024.1, read on the forward strand.
TTATATCGCAGATAGAATGTTAGATGAATATAGCTCGGATGCAGATTTAAAAGCGGATATTGATGCTTCTCAAATCTGGATCATCCCTATTGCAAATCCTGATGGTCACCAACATTCCCACTCTTCCTTTCGCATGTGGAGAAAGAATCGCAGAGATAATGGAGACGGCACTTTTGGTGTTGATCTAAATAGAAACTGGGGATATCAATGGGGTCTGCTATCAGGTTCATCCTCATCAACTGCAGATGATACTTATCATGGCACTTCTGCGTTTAGCGAACCTTCAAATCAAGTAATTAGAAATTTTGTTGCCGGACTGGATAACTTTAAGACGTTTGTAAGCTACCATAGTTTTAGCGAACTTTATTTACGTCCCTGGGCTTATACAACAGCCGACCCTCCTGGAGAAACATCCCTGGAGAGTATTGTCCAACGCAATATAGACCGAATTGCTTCGGTACATGGTCATACTTACTCAGAGAATATAGGTTATACCTCTTCTGGCGAAACAACCGATTTTATGTGGGAAGAACACCGCGTAGCCGCTTTTACTCCAGAGTTAAGACCAACATTAACAGGAGTGGGTGGATTTGATCCACCTCCTGCAGAAATCCTACCATGTGCTGAAGAAAATTATCCCGCAGCACTGGCACTTTTACACGATGCCGCAAGAACTGGACTGTATATAAGAGATCATGGAAGTGATACCGGAGCAGAACCATCGGCGGTTCAAACTGCTTCGGGATGGTCTAATCCTTTCTGGGTTAGTCCGGATATTTGGACTGTTCCTGCTGTATTAAACCAAAATGCGCTGGTAGATTTAAACGTTCGTGTTAATAATGATACGGGTAGGGCCCAAAATAATGTTACACTGGAAGTCTATTATACAGACCCTCGTATCTCTTTGGAATTTCCAAATCCTAATGCCATACTAATTGAACGCCGAACCATTACGGTACCTCCCTCCGGAACTACTCAAACGATTGCCTGGAGGACGCCTACCGGAACAAATTCATGGGGTGAGCTGCATTGGTGTGTAGGAGCTGTTGTAAAGCATGAAAACGACATGCCACTGACAACTCAAATTCAAAGAAGCAGTAACGTAAGTTGTAAAAACTTTCATACAACTGAAATTGTTGAATCTACTACGGTGCTGACCATTGCTGCACAAAACTTCTTGGAAGTTCCTGCAGAATTAATTTATACAGTTGATGATGATAGTATTAGAGACGGATGGACAATAGAATTACCTGATGAAATTCTAAAAAGAACCTCTAGAATTACTCCTTCATCGCTTCGAAAATCTAAATTACTTAAAACCAAGGGCATAATAATTGAACCTGGAGAGACGGTTTATCTTCCTGTAAATGTTAAAGTAGATGATCAGGTAATTA
>JABDPU010000031.1 GCA_013042625.1 Flavobacteriaceae bacterium
GTTGTGAATACACCGTCTGAGTCCTCTCGGGCTTGTGCGATCGCGAACGTTGGTATTGAAGGGATAAAACCAGGTGAAATGGCCAAACAACTTCTTGAGAAACACAAAATTTTTACGGTTGCCATAGATAACGCCAACGTAAAGGGTTGCCGAATCACACCAAATGTATTTACACTGACTTCGGAATTAGATGTCTTTATAGCCGCGCTGAAAGAAATGGCCGGCTAATTACCATTCATTCAATCGATTCGCGTCGAGTTTAATAAAAATAAAGAGAAGTATAGTAAAACCCCAAAGCGAGGATCCTCCATAACTGAAGAAGGGCAGGGGAATCCCTATAGTTGGGATCAGGCCCATGACCATCCCGATATTGATCAAAAAATGAACGAAAAGGATGGATGCTACGGCATAGCCATAGACTCTGCTGAACTGGGACTTTTGATTTTCGGCCCTGAAAATTATTCGAATGATCAAAAGCACAAAGAGCACAACCACCATGGTACTTCCAAAGAATCCCCATTCTTCACCAACGGTGCTGAAGATATAATCGGTATGCTGTTCGGGTACAAACTGGCCAATGGTACGGGTGCCTTCCATAAAGCCTTTTCCTGATAAACCTCCACTGCTGATCGCCTTTTCAGATTCATGAAGGTTATATGAGATATCACGCTTCATCGCCTCCAGCTTTTCGGGGTCTTTCTCCAGTCTCAGCCAAACGCTAATACGATCCTGCTGATGCGGTTGCAAAATGCTGGAATAGAAAAACTGAACACCTGCGGCAAAGATGACACTAAGAATGGCAATGGTTATGGGTTGCAGAATTCGACGTCGTTTTTTCTGAATCAAATAATACAAGGTGAAAGTCAGTACAACAGCTACAATTCCCGTAGTGATCAGTCCGAATTTTAGAGTTGATATGCCTACAATGGCAATTCCCAGCGCGATAAGAAGGTATAATTTAGGAATTCCTTCCCGGAAGAACACAAAGAAAAATGCAGCATAAACCAGGGTGCTTCCGGCATCATTCTGAAGTAAAATAAGAAAGGCGGGTACAACAATTATCAGTAAGGTTCTCAACTGATGGTTGATCTCCAGGATATTGGTTTGAAGGTCACTTATATATTTAGCAACCGCCAATGCAGTTGCGCATTTGGCAAATTCACTGGGTTGAATGGTCATTCCGCCGAATGCATACCAGGAGGTAGCCCCGTTTACATTTTTCCCGAAAATAAATAAGCCCACCAGAGAAATAAGTGCCAGCAAATATATGACACTGGCAAACCGTTCGTAAAATTTTGCTTCTATGGCCAGGATCAATACGATTAGCACCAGGCTGAAAATTATAAAAACCAGCTGCTTGCCATAGGGTTTGGTTAGATCAAAATAACTGGTGATTTCCCCGGAAGATGAGGCCGATAAAATGTTGAGGTATCCAAATCCCACAAGAAGAAAGAACAAAAGGATGGAGATCCAATCAAGACGCAACGATTTGGATCTTCCCAGGCTCATGACTATTGGTTGATTTTGAAAGGTTCGCCACTGTAAGGCTTCATGTATTCTTCTTCGAGGCTTTTTTCAAGAACCATTCGCTCCATCTGCTTCAGGCTAACCTCACCCTTGATGTATTTCTCTATCATTAAGCTGGCTATTCGACCCGCCCAGCGTGCACCGTAATACCCATTTTCAACAAATACAGCCATTGCTATTTTAGGATTATCCTTGGGGGCGAAAGCTATAAAAATGGAATGATCGGTCAATTGGGTTCTAACACTGTCTATCTTGGTAAAGTTCTCGGCTGTACCGGTTTTTCCACAGATCTCGATCCCGGGAACCCTCAAGAAACTGGCAGTTCCTTTGTTGTATACATCATAAAGCCCCTGAACAACCGGATCAAAATGCTCCCGGTCTATACTCGTCATGTTCTTGGTCGTATATTTTTCATCGATAGTAGTGCCTTGAATGGTTTTGATAATGTGTGGTGTATAATAATATCCCCTGTTGGCGATAGCCGCTGTCATATTGGCCAACTGAATTGGTGTAACAAGCACTTCCCCTTGCCCGATAGCATTCGAAATTATTGTAGTTGCTCCCCACTTGAAATCGGGATACCATTTATCGTAATACGAGCCATCAGGAATATTTCCTTTCTTTCCGATAGCCAGGTCATAGCCGAGGAAATTCCCCAAACCAAAGCTTTTGATGTGGTCACTCCAGATGTCCATAGCCTGATGCGCATCGTCATATTTTTCTATGGTTTTTCTGAATGCATTAGCAAAGTAGGCATTGCATGATTTCGAAATCCCATTATTCAATTTTCTTAATCCGCCACCACAATGGCAACCCATCTTCCTGTTGTTCCGGCCATAGACATAACCATGCCGGCAAGTAATACTAGTATTTTCATCTATTGCGCCTTCCTGAAGAGCAGTAAGAGCTATCAATGCTTTAAATGGAGATCCCGGTTCGTGCATACGAAGCAGGCCTCGGTCTATTAATGGACGGCTTATGGTGTCGTTATATAATCGTGTATAATTTCTGGATCGCTCTCGTCCTACCAGAAGATTCGGATTATAAGTTGGTGCAGATACCAGGGCAAGGATCTCGCCAGTTGCCGGTTCGATGGCCACAATACCACCGCGTTTTTTCTGCATGAGCCGCTCACCATATTCCTGCAGATCGGCATCTATGGTGACATATATATCCTTACCCGGGACAGGCGTAATATCATGTTGACCCTCTTTGTATGGCCCTAAATCCCGATTAAATCGATCTTTCTGAATATACTTCACTCCTTTGGTTCCCCGCATTTCACTTTCGTAAGAGAGTTCAATGCCTTGCTTCCCAATGAGGTCCCCCATTCTGTAATAAGGATCCTTTTCAATTTGGCCTGTATTTACCTCAGCAATAAACCCGAGAACATTCGCGCCGATTGAAGTTTGATAATCTCTCAAGGACCGTTTCTGAATATAAAACCCATGAAATTTTCTCATTTTCTCTGAGAGCACAGCGTAGTCTTCTTTAGACAGGTGGGCCAGAAAAACCGAAGGTAACCTTGGAGAATATCTATAGGCCCGGTCATAGGATTTTATAAAATCGGCCTTGTCAATCCTTAATAATGAGCAAAACTCCAGGGTGTCCAGAGATTCAACCTCACGCGGAATAACCATAACATCGTAAGAGGGCTGATTGGCTACCAGGAGTTTACCATTCCTGTCGAACACATAACCGCGTTTGGGATAATGGAATACCTTTCTGATGGCATTATCGTCATCTATGGAGTAGGTTTCAGTATTATAGACCTGCAGATAGAATAGACGTCCGATAAAAACAAAACCAACCAGAAGTACCGTAAAGAACAGTAGAAATCGTCTCATTTAGATTTTTGGCTAAATAGTATGGTTATCAACAAACACAGTATTATGGTAAAGATACTTGAGAATAACGTTTTATTCAAAATCAAAAGTATTTTTCCACTGTTAAAAACTTCCAATGAGAACAGGATCAAATGATGAATTACAGTCATCAGGCTGATATATGTAATTCTCTGTCCAATTTCTGAGTGCCCAATTTTAACGGTTTGATGTTCATAACTCATGCCAAATGCAAACTTCAGGAATAAAGGCCTGAAATAAGCAATAAATACTGAGGCCGCTGCATGGACTCCACCCGAATCCAAAAATATATCTACGAATAATCCAAGCAGGAAGCTTAGAAAAATAAAAAGAAGCCTGTTGTTCTGAATAGGATAAAGCAAAATAAACAGGATGTAGATATAAGGATTGATATAACCCAGGAAATTAATATTGTTGAGCACCAATGCCTGGATGAGAACCAGTAATATGAATCGGATTGTATTCTGGGTTATCGTATTATTCATTGCTCATTCTGAAGTGCTTCGATTTCCTCACGGTCATTATTTTCAATCACATACACATGACCCACATTAGTCATATCATTAAACAAGTTGATATGGACCGTATAATAGTTTTCAGTCTCATCAAGATCAAAACTTTTTACTGTTCCAACCGGAATTCCTTTTGGGAAAATTGCCGACCGGCCTCCTGTTATAATGGTATCGCCGGCAGAAAGAGGAGCCTGTTTAGGAATATCGATCAGCTGCACAGTCAGAGGTGAGGCGCCATCCCATGTTAAGGTTCCGAAATGATCTGATTTTTTTAATTGAGCATTAATCCTGCTGGTGGTATTCAGAATAGAAAGCACCCTGGCATAACCACCGGATACATTGTCGATTATTCCAACAACTCCATTTGAGGTAATCACTCCATAATCTATTCCTACATTATCGGATGTGCCTTTGTTGAGGGTTAGAAAATTATTTGTGGACGAGTATGTATTTTTTATTACAAGTGCCTGTTTCAAACTGTAATTGCCCGGTGAGATAGAATCCCGGCTTAACGAATCCTGGTTGTTGAACATTAATGATTTGAGACGATTGTTCTCATTTAGGAGTATTTCATTTTCCTTTTTCAGTTCGAAATAACGATCGACAGAGCTAACGGTTTCGTAAATCCCGCCAGTCAGGAAATTTGCAGAATTAATGAATTTGCTTTTGTGATACGAATGCGACTGAATAGTCAGGGCTAGTGAGACTAGAAAAAGCAACAGAAAAACCAGGAAATTTTTATTTCTTATAAAGAAATTGATAATCTGCTGCATGCCTCAGGCTCTATTTGATCAATACGCTCTTATATTTGGTAAGGTTCTTCAGGACTATCCCGGTTCCCCGAACTACTGCTCGTAAAGGATCTTCTGCAATATAAACCGGTAGATCGGTTTTCTGAGAAAGCCTTTTATCGAGTCCTCTTAACATAGAACCACCACCGGCCAGGTATATCCCGGTATTGTAAATATCAGCAGCTAATTCCGGAGGAGTCTGAGATAAAGTTTCCATTACAGAGTCCTCAACTCTTAAGATTGATTTATCAAGGGCCTTGGCAATTTCGCGATAGGAAATTTGTACCTGCTTGGGTTTACCCGTTAACAGGTCACGACCCTGTACGCTCATATCTTCAGGCGGTAATTCAAGATCTTCGGTTGCGGCACCGATCTGAATCTTAATTTTTTCAGCGGTTCGATCACCTACATAAAGGTTGTGTTGTGTCCGCATGTAATAAATGATGTCATTAGTAAATACATCACCGGCTACTTTAACCGATTTATCACATACGATACCTCCAAGAGCAATTACTGCAATCTCTGTTGTTCCACCTCCTATATCGACGATCATGTTACCCTTAGGTTGCATGATATCTACGCCTATACCAATAGCTGCAGCCATTGGTTCATGAATAAGGTAGACCTCCTTGCCATTTACACGCTCGGCGGATTCCTTTACCGCTCTCATTTCCACCTCTGTAATTCCTGATGGGATACATATCACCATTCTCAGGGCAGGAGCGAATAATTTCTTCTTCAAAGCCGGTATGTTCTTGATAAACATACTGATCATCTGCTCACTGGCATCGAAATCGGCAATTACCCCATCCTTTAAGGGTCTGATGGTTTTAATATTTTCGTGGGTCTTACCTTGCATCATGCTCGCTTCTTTTCCAACGGCAATGATCTTTCCGGAAATTCGGTCTCGTGCTACGATAGAGGGGCTGTCTACAACTACTTTATCATTATGAATGATCAAGGTATTTGCTGTACCTAAATCGATCGCAATTTCTTCTGTCAAGAAATCAAAAAATCCCATGGGCTCAATTCAATTATCTGAGGGTTGTTACGTACTAATTTTGGATAGATGTAAAAGTAAGAAAATATACGTAACAAAAGCCATTTCGGACTTTTGAAAATACTTTGAACTAAAGACCCGGACTCATCAGTGTTTAAAATGGCGTGTTCCTGTAAAAACCATGGCCATACCATTGGCATTGCAATAATCGATACTTAGCTGATCTTTTATCGATCCACCGGGTTGAATTACTGCTGTTATTCCGGCCTTATCGGCAATCTCCACACAGTCTGGAAATGGAAAAAAAGCATCGCTGGCCATAACCGCACCGTTCAGATCAAAACCGAAGGAGCCAGCTTTATGAACGGCCTGGTTAAGGGCATCCACCCGACTGGTTTGGCCTGTACCGCTGGCACATAACTGTCCATTTTTGGCCAGGACAATTGTATTCGATTTGGTATGTTTACAGATCTTTGAAGCGAAAATCAGGTCTTCAATTTCCTCAGGTATTGGCTTTTTATCGGTGATCAGATCAAGCTCTGAAGCACGGTCTGTTTTTATATCCCTGTCCTGAACTAAATATCCATTCAGGCAGGTTCTCACCATACTATCGGGAAGGTCAACCTCTGTTAAAATGAGTACAATCCTGTTTTTCTTGCCTTTTAATACCTCAAGAGCCTCGTCGGTAAATGAAGGAGCAATGACGACCTCACAAAACAGTTTATGGATTTCCTCTGCAGTGGGAAGATCGATCTCCTTATTACTGATTAATATTCCACCGAAAGCAGAAACAGGGTCCCCTGCAAGAGCATCGACATAGGCCTGGTGAACAGTGTCTCGTTGAGCGAGTCCGCAGGCATTATTGTGTTTAAGGATGGCGAAGGTTGGTTTTTCACCTCTGAACTCATTCATCAGGTTCACAGCGGCATCTACATCAAGCAGATTATTATAACTCAATTCTTTGCCGTGTAACTTGGTAAAAAGTGCGTCGAAATCTCCGAAGAAATATCCTTTCTGATGCGGATTTTCACCATACCTGAGTGTTTTTTGTTTGGTTTCACTCAATTTAAGAGCGCCGAGTTCGCCATCGCTATTAAAAAAATTAAAGATGGCCGTGTCATAATGAGAAGAGACATTAAATGCCTTAGATGCAAATCGTTTGCGATCGTTAAGGGAAATTTGTCCTTGTTGTGCTTTTAGCAATTCCAGGAACTCATCATAATCATCAACCGAAGAAACACAAATGACGTCGGCATAGTTTTTAGCTGCTGCCCGGATCAAGGAGATGCCACCGATATCGATTTTTTCAATGATGTCCTGGTGGCCGGCTCCTTCGGCAACGGTTTTTTCAAAAGGGTAAAGGTCAACAATTACAGCATCGATCTGTGGAATGTCATATTCCGCCAATTCTGCAACATCCTGGTTGTTTTCCTGCCTGTTCAGTATACCACCGAATACCTTTGGATGAAGGGTTTTTACTCGTCCGCCTAGAATAGAAGGGTAGGAGGTAACATCCTCTACAGGGATAACATCTACACCTAATTCACTGATAAATCTTTGCGTTCCCCCAGTTGAGTAAAGGGTTACTCCCAATTCGGAAAGCTTATTGACAATGGGTGCTAATCCTTCTTTGCTGAAAACTGATATTAATGCTGACTGTATTGTTTTGACGTTGCTCATAATCTTTGTAACTAGGCTCACAAAAGTAAGCATATCATCAGCGTTTTCCGAGAGGCAATCGAGTGGTTTTTTCCACTAAAACAGGGAGTTAT
>JABDPU010000032.1 GCA_013042625.1 Flavobacteriaceae bacterium
AGATAACTCAATGCGCTTTAAAAAATGTAACCAGGATTACAGAAGATTTAAGGATTTTCTACACGGCATTCTGTGAACACCTGTTCTTTACATGGTACCTCCAACTTATTATGGATATATGCAATGGCAGTCTTCTTTTCCTTAAAGAAAATACCATCACCCATTTTCTCAAAAAATCCTCCTTTTCTAATGACATCCTGACTGACTAGCTTAAGTCCGGCAAAATAAATTCCTCCCCTGTTCTTCTGCCATTTTCTAATCTCGTTGGTGAGCCATTCGGCAGCAGCCAGGTCGATAAAGTTAATTCCATCGGCTGCAACCAGAACGTATTGCATCTCATTCTTTTCGTAGAGCTGTGAGAAAAAGGCGGCAATTTTCTCGATGGATCCGAAATATAACGAACCATCTATTCTAACAATTTTAAGATTAGAACATTCCATAGCGTTCTCATCCCGAATCAAGTTGATCAAACGACGGTCTTTACTCATACCAAGAACAGCGATATTTGGCTGAGAGGTACGTTCCATATAGAAGAAGAATGATGCTAAAATACCGGCCAATAGTGCAAACTCGAGATCGAAGAAAAGTGTTCCGAAGAAAGTGATACCCAAAACGATGAGCTCACGTCCGCTCGACTTGTAAACATTTTTTATATGATGGAAATCGATCAGGTTATAACCCACCAGTACAATTATCCCTCCCATAGCTGCCTTCGGAAGAAATGAAGCATAATCTGCAAAGATCAGGAGAACTACCATTAAAAATACGGATGCGAAAATTGCAGCCATAGGTGTTTTGGCTCCTGCCTGGTGATTTACCCCCGAACGGGTAAATGATCCTGACCCGGCATAAGACGAGAAAAAACTGGCCACCATATTAGAAAGCCCCTGGCCAATAAACTCCTGGTTGCCATCAATTCTCTGATGGGTATGTAAGGCAATTGCCCGACCAATGGCCACAGCTTCAATCAAACCTAAGAGTGCTAAAACCATAGCTCCCGAACTAAGTTGTTTCACATTGGCTATACTAAAATCAGGTACCTGAAATGGAGGAAGATTAGATGGTAATTCACCAACGGTTTCAATACCATTTCCTGAACCTCCAAGGATCAATGCCAGGACACTTCCCAGTATCATGGCTAAAAGCATGTAATAACGCCTCAGTGGCTTAATAAACAGTTTAATGAGCAGAGCGATTATAAAAGTACCCGCCGCAACAGCTAAAACCATCCAGTTCGTCTCGGAAATATGCTGAACTATATATTGAATGATCTTCGGGATGGTACTTCCCTGTGGAATAGGGAGTCCGAATACATGTTTGAGTTGTTTGAAAGCAATCAGGATTCCTGCTCCGGCAGTAAAGCCTATAATGACCGAATGCGACACAAAGTTAACCAGTCGGCCCATCCTCAATAAGCCCATGACCCATTGAAAGAAACCTGCCAGGAAGGTTAATACAAAAGCCAGGCTTACAAAGGCCTCGAGATCATTTTCAGGATCAACGAACTTAATCAGGGTTGAATACACCACAATTGAAATAGCGGTTGTAGGTCCTGAAATAAGGTGATATGATGAACCGAAGAGTGCCGCTATCACCGGTGTTACCATAGCGGTGTAAAATCCATAAATAGGTGGAAGTCCGGCGATCATCGCAAATGCAACAGCCTGTGGAATAACTATAATGGTACCTGTAATACCGGCAATAAGATCATCCTTGAGATTGGGTCTGACTTCCGGAAGCCAATTCAGAAATGGAAAAACGGACTTTCTCCTGAGCATCTAATCGTTTAAAATTACTTCTTAGTATAAACAAAGAATCCCGCCTGGGCGGGAGTTCAATGGGTTAATGTTCTTATTCATCCTTCATATAATAGGTGGAATCATCCGGCCTGAAGGCTCTTTTGAACCATAATGGCCGTCGTTCACCATTTGGTCCCGGAGCTGGTCGGGTCATCGCCATCCATTCTTTATATACTTCATGAGATTTGTCGGTATTCACATAAATATCTCCATACTTTTCACCTGGGCCGGGGCGTTCAATCTTAACTCGCTGATGCCAGCAATGCATTCCGCTAATGGGATCGGGGTGAACGGCATGGGTAATATTCTGATGGACGCCACCATCTTTCCAGAAGATTCTTTTTGAATCGCTATCGTGCGAATCAAATGGCTTAATTCCGGAAAGTGTATTCATTTTCCATCCTCCTTTACCGTCAGATTCTATAGCAACGGTATTGGTAGCCCAACGGTTTCCGATCTTGTCCTGTGACCTTCTCCATCTTCCAATATGGTGTGAACAAGCCACAACTCCCGGTTTCATACTTTGTGTTACCCAGACCTTATCGATAAAATAACCGATATCGGTATTCATTTTAACCAGATCACCTGTTCTGAAGTTCCATTTCGCTGCATCCTCAGGATGCATCCAGATCGGGTTTCGATTCGAGATCTCAACAAGCCATTTCGCGTTACCAGATCGTGAATGAATCAAGGTTGGTAACCTGAAAGTAGGTACCAAAACATATTCACCTTTTGATTTATCGAGGTTGTCATTATGAATATGACTTTTAATATAGGTAGGAAGAGCATATTCCGGCCATTTCCAATCGACCATAGTCTGAGAATAAAACTCATTTTTCCTTGAAGGCGTCGGGAACCCGACGCAAGCCTCTCCATTAATCATCACTCCAATGGCTTTCCCTTTTTTAGAGATCACATTGGTATTGGAATCTACTTCTGAACCTTCGAGTTGATCGGCAGTGAGTTTGGTTTCGTTCTTCTTATATCCGTGTTTTTCAATTTCAAAGGCACCGTATTTTTTCATGTATTCCAGGGCGGTTAGTCCTTCTTTTTCAGCAGCTTCCGGCAATCCTTTTACACGTTCGAATATGTATTGGTAATATTCATCAATGGTGATCTTTTCACCTGGTCTGTTTGGTGATTCGAAATGTTTTCTGATTCCCATACTACCATCAGGATCGATACGCCAGCTCAATTCAATCCAGAATTCATCTTCTTCCCAAACCTCTCCGGGATTGGCTTCATAGGTGAATTTAACAGGATTTCCGTTACGTCTTGCGGCTTCTCTCAGCACTGGCTGACGGAATGCCACCCAGGTACCGCTATGCGTCGCATAGCTATTCAAATCATGCCGTTCTGATGCCAAGCCCATCGGCAAGACATAATCGGCATAAAAAGCAGTCTCATTCCAGGTTGGAGTGAGTGCAGCATGCAAACCGAACTTGCTCTCGTCCATAAACATCTCCATCCATGTAAATCCGTCGGGATAGGTCCAAACCGGGTTAAACACTCTTGAGAAATACACATCCATTCTACCTCGGCCTTCTTTCAGCATATGAGGCAGTAACTGGCTCATTTCAAAGAAAGCAAGCGGATATTCTTTCGGGAAATGCAAGTCATTCCATTTCTTCTGAGGTTTAGGCGGATTCGGAACCTGGGGTTTGAACTTATTCCATGAATTCGGACTGGTTCCTCCCTTGGCTCCTACTGCTCCTGTTAGAACGGTAAGGAAATGAAGACTTCTTGCCACGGCCCAACCTCCAAGGTTAGATGCTCCGGCAGCACGCCAGTTATGAGATGCGAATCTCTCACCGGCTTCGCCAATTTCCCTGGCAATTTGTTTTATTATATCTGCCCTGACACCGGATTCGGTCTCAGCGTATTCCGTTGTATAGTCTTTATACTCTTCCTTAAGTACCTCAATAAAAGTTTCAAAAGATTTAGGTTTATCAGGATGCTGAGCGTTCAGGAATTCTTCCCAGTTTACCCAGTTTTCCATATAATCCCGGTTATACAGGCCTTCATCAAGAATCACTTTGGCCATGGCCAGCAGCACTGCAGCTTCGGTTCCCGGATAGGTTGGCAGCCAATAATCAGACATGGAGGCCGTATTGGATAAACGAGGATCCATAGTAGCCAGTTTGGCGCCTTTCATCTTTCCTTCTATAATGCGCTGTGCATGCGGATTGAAATAATGCCCGGACTCCAGGTGAGCCGAAATCAACAGTATAAATTTTGCTTCTGAATGATCGGGTGAAGGACGGTCATATCCATACCACAGGTTATACCCGAAACGGGCACCTGATGAACAGATATTGGTATGTGAATTATGCCCATCAATGCCCCATGATTGTAGCACCCAGTTCATAAAACCTTCGTGTCCCGGACGTCCTACATGGTAGGCTACTTCATTATGCCTGTCCTCTTTAATCGCTTTTCTAATTCTTGCACCTATGGTATCAAGGACTTCGTCCCAACTTACTTTTTCCCATTCACCTTCACCTCGTTTACCAACGCGTTTAAGCGGGAACAAAATCCGATCGGGATCTGTTACCTGGTTTATGGTAGCCGGTCCTTTGGCACAATTTCGCCCACGGCTTCCGGGATGGTGTGGATTTCCTTCAAACTTAACAACCTTCTGAGTATCCTTTTCTATGAACGCAGTTAGTCCGCAGGCACTCTCGCAATTAAAACAGGTTGTTGGAATGATCTGGTATTCCTTTTTTACTTTTTTAGGCCAGGCTTTCGGATCGTATTCAACCCAATTGTCCCATTTGTCAGGTGGTGGGAAGTTTTCATACATCTGAGCAATTTCCTCATCTGAGAAGAATCTCATGTCCTTATCTTCTTCCTGGTAACCGTCCTTATGCAAATTTGGAATAAGGCCGATCTTTTCAGCAAGACCTTCTATGAATGATGCTTTTTTATAACCCATATTATATTATTAAGCCAGTGGAATGCGTTGAGGCGCTTCCACCCAAATCTTTTCTGTAAAATATATTCCGAATAAAACTAAAACCGCAGCTATAACCATAGCTGTTGAGGACGGCCATGCCCAGATCAGTACTAATGGAATAACATTTCCAAGAGCAATTACTCCAATCCAGAACAATTTGCTGTAACGGCCTTTCACGATCATCTCTACTACAGTATGAGCTGCTGTACTAGGATGCGTCATGGTTAGTTCAGTAATCATTGTAAACAGGTTAACCGCAAGGGCTATTGTCAGGGTCATTCCGAAAATCGACATCCAACTTTCCTGTCCGATTAGCAATGCTGCAATCGCTAATCCGGCCACTCCTGCCATCACACTATGGACAAGCATATGCAGGGCCAGTGACGGACTTTGCCAGAAATCACGGCCTTTGGCCTGGGCAAATAAGAAGGCTGTATAAATGGCTAATAAAACTGCGAATACAGCTGTAACTATAAGAAGTGGTGTTTCAGGTATTCCAAAATCGAATAAGGTATTGGCCAACCATACCGTAACCAGCAATCCGAAAACGGTAATGGTATAACCACCTTTTACCAGCCATGATTTCCATTGTGGCCTGAGTAATACATTCAGGAATCTATCCGGACGATCAAGATCCATGACCAGGAATAATCCGGTAAGTGCAAGGAAAACAAGGGAGATCCCTGCCGACCATATTTTTGCATTATCCGATATTTCATAACCGAGCATCATGGCAATGAATGGAATTAAGAATGCACCGGCTGAAATGGCTTTGGTAAGTACATAAGCCGAAACTTCCCAGCCCCAAAGGATTCCCTTATCGGGTGTATCATAAACACGTCGGGCCTTTCCGTTTAATACGTCTATATAGTTCGGATTTTCGTTTTCTTTTTTCTGATAAGCAGCCTGTAGTTCATTATCGATACTCATTTGTAGAAGATCAACATCATCATTGGTATGCATCATCTTTTCAGCGGCTTTGGCAAAATGACCAACGCCTCTTGATTGAGAGTTCCATAGTCCAGGTCCGGAAGGATCTGTTGCCTGCGGATTCAATGAAGCTTCGTCCCCATCGATATAGAAGAGATTTGGTTTAGTGCCTTTTTCGGGTTTTCTCACCTTAACCTGCTGTCGAGCCAGCAATTGCGAAATCTCGGTCTGAGGATTATCCATGTCGCCCGCGATAATAGCGTGTTCGGGACAAACCGTCACACAAGCGGGTTCCCTTCCAACTTCAACACGATGAGCACAATAATTACATTTGGCAGCCGTATTGGTATACGGATCGATATACAGTGCATCATACGGACAGGCTTGCATACAGGATTTACATCCAATGCAGCGGTTATTATCGAAATCAACTATACCATCTTCCCTGGTATAAAGTGCCTCAACTGGGCAAATTTCAACACAGGGAGCATCGGTGCAGTGATTGCAACGCATGACTGAGAAAATCCGTCTAGTATTGGGAAATTCTCCTTTTTCTACTTGTTTTACATAAGTCCGGTTAACGCCTACGGCAACATCATGTTCCGATTTACAGGCTGTGGTGCAGGCATGACAACCAATACATTTCCGATTGTCGATAATAAAGCCATACTTCATATACAGAATCTATAGGTGTGGTTCAAAATGATGTATCAATCTTTCAAAGTTAGTCAACCCAACCGAGAAAAGATGTAACAAAAGTTACCTAATTCAGAAGAATTTAATCTCCCGATTAATGCGGTAGTTTTTGTTTGATCGCATGATAGAGCATTGCTCCCAGCAGGCCTCCGATGATCACAACAATAATAGACCAGGCACCCCGACCAAGAAGAATAAACATCGGTCCCGGACAGGCGCCTATCAGTCCCCATCCAAGGCCGAAAATCGTACCTCCTATCAGGGTTCTGGCGAAACCTTTTTTCTTGGGCTCTAATTCTATCAGCTTTCCTTTATAATCTTTGATTGTACCTTTCTTAAAAAAGAAGAACATTATGACTCCTAAAACCACCGCTGAGCCAATGATACCATACATATGGAATGACTGAAATTTGAACATTTCATAAATGCGAAACCAGGATATCACTTCAGCTTTTGTCAGGATGATTCCGAAAATTATACCTACAATTAAATATTTTATAGTCTTCATGTTTTCCAATTAAAAAATTAAAGGTATCAGTAACCACGTCATGATCAAGCCGCCTATAAAGAAGCCGATTACGGCTATAAGCGATGGCAGCTCTAAATTACTCAGGCCGCTTATGGCATGACCCGAAGTACAACCACCGGCATAACGCGCCCCAAATCCCACAAGGATCCCCGAGAGCAGCAAAATAGCCATGCCTTTGACTGACATCATGGTTTCTATACTAAAGATCTCATCGGGCAGAAATTTGCTGCCTGCATTCTGAAATCCGATTTCGGCAAGGTCCTGAACGGTTTGCGGATTTAATGCAACTGCCTCGGAAGGTGACATAAATTTGAATGCGATAAAACCCCCAATCAGACTTCCCACAATAAACATCAGGTTCCAGCCACTTTTACGCCAGTCGAAATTGAAGAAATCGACCAACTTTCCCGCGCCTCCGATAGCGCAAATGGTCTCCAGGTTAGAAGAGACTCCGAATTTCTTTCCGAAGAAATGCATCAGAAATAAGACCAGAGCAATAAGCGGACCGCCTACATACCATGGCCATGGTTCCATTAAAAAATCCATAGGTGATATATTTTTTGATAAAAGTAAATATTAATCGAGCGTTCAGTGTGACCATTGTTACACAGAAACCTGACAAGTCTTTAAAGGTTAAGAATCTTGATTCGATTCCTATGTAGTTGGATCTGGTTATCACGTTCAAGCTTTTTCAGTATTCTTGACACCACTACCCTCGAGGTATGCAGGTCATAAGCAATCTCCTGATGGGTGGTATTGATCAGCTCATCACGATTAGCAATAGCTTTATCCCTTAAATACTTTAGAAGGCGCTCATCCATTTTCAGGAAGGCAATTGCATCAACAGCTTCAAGCAATTCATTCATCCGGGTATGATAACTTTGAAGAACAAAAGTCTGCCAACTTTTATATTTATGGAACCACTCCTGCATCTTTTGTACTGGTACCATAATCAACTCGGTATCGGTCTCGGCAATGGCCCGAATCCCACTTTTAGTATCACCCATACAACAGGTAATGGTCATGGCACAGGTATCCCCATTTTCGATGAAATAAAGCAGTAAATCGTCCCCTTTATCGTCTTCACGTAAAACCTTGATGGCTCCATTTAAAATCAATGGCATGGACGTGATTGTATCGCCGATATCGATGATCATCGTCCCCTCGGGAACTCCCATATACTGGCCAATCTGCTGGATCTCTTCCATGAGTTCGTCCTCAAAGAGATAACCATAATTTACCTTAAGATCTTCAAGCATATTCATATAAGTTCAAAGATAAGTTATTTAATCTTATTTGCTTCAACCAATAGGGCATCAAACAATATTTCAACCGGATCAAATGCTACTGTATTTGTGCCATCCATAATCTGATGCCGGCAACTGGTTCCATTGGCTGCTATCAATGATTTATTTTTCGAATCGCTAATTCCCGGAAACAGAACCTGTTGGCCAATTGCCATGCTTAAGTCATAATGATCTTTTTCATAACCAAAGGAACCAGCCATCCCACAACATCCCGAAGGAATCATTTCCACCTGGTAATTTTCCGGTATGCTCAACATCTTAAGGGTATCTGCGGAATTGGCCAGAGCTTTCTGGTGACAATGGGCATGCAATTTTATATGCTTGTTTTCTTTATTAAACTCGCTCAAATCGATGTGTCCTTTTTGATATTCATATGACAGGAATTCATCGATTAGAAATACATTCTTAGCAAGATTCTTGGCCGTGGCCTTCAATTCAACATCAACCAAATTCGGATATTCGTCCCTGAAACTCAATATAGCTGAAGGTTCAATACCGATTAGCGGACTTTCTTCGGACACCATACCGGCGAATTGCTTTACATTTTTTGTGGCTATATCAGAAGCCTCATCTAAAAATCCCTTGGAAATAAAAGCCCTACCACTTTCAGCATGATCAACCATCAATACTTCATAACCAAGAGCGTTTAACAATAGAACCGCCTTTTTTCCAATCTCAACATCATAATAATTCGTGTATTCGTCACAGAATAAATACACCTTCCTTTCGAAAGAATCCTGCTTATGTCGCCTGAACCAGTTTTTAAACGTTTTTCTTTTCAACTTCGGAAGGTTCCGTTTTGGAGAGATTCCAATCAGGTTCTTTATAAAACCTATAGACAAAACACTATTAACCACTAACGCAACCGGGCTCAACCACCCATTGATCTTAGAATTATTTGCAGTGATCCGGCTACTGAACTTAACGGAATTCGACTTATGATACTGATACAAAAACTCAGATTTAAGAGTAGCCATATCGATATTTGATGGGCATTCAGATTTGCATCCTTTGCAGGACAGGCACAGGTCCATAGCTTCCTTAATCTCGGGATGATCAAATGGATTCTCCTTGACATTCATCGTAAGAAACTCCCTGAGGACATTAGCCCGGCCCCTGGTGGTGTCGGTTTCATTCATAGTAGCCCTATAACTCGGACACATGGTTCCTCCTGCAAAATTCAGTTTACGACAATCACCCGACCCGTTACATTTCTCTACTGTTCGAAGTATTCCTCCGGTTTCTTCAAAATTAAATTTTGTCCTAATTACAGGTTCGTCCCGGTCTGGTTCATACCGAAGCCCTGTATCCATAGGTTCGGGGTCGACGATTTTCCCAGGATTAAAAATTCCGTTTGGATCAAATATTGATTTAAGCTGTTTGAGCAATTGATATACCTCTTCACCTAATACCAGGGGAATAAATTCGGCCCTGACCTTCCCATCACCATGTTCACCCGAAAGTGAGCCATTATATCGTTTGACCAATTCTGCCGATGCCTGTGCGATCGTCCTGAAATTTTTAACATCCTCACTCTTTTTTAGATTGAGCACAGGCCTTAGATGCAATTCTCCTGCTCCGGCATGAGCATAATACACTGCCTCCTGGTTAAATGACTTCATCATTCCGGAGAATTCAGAGATATATTGCGGCAGGTCCTTAACAGCCACAGCTGTATCTTCTATACAGGCTACAGCCTTTTTATCTCCGGGAATATTGGCTAAAACACCCAATCCGGCATTCCTAAGCGACCATACCGAAGCAGTTTGTGAACCTTTAACTATAGGAAATGCATAGCCCAGTTCATTTTCTTTGAGTTGAGCGGTCAATTCAGATGCGAGATCAATGGCCTCTTCATCTGATTCTGACCTGAATTCAATCATAAGAATTCCGGCCGGATCGCCTTCGATAAAAAATCGATTCTTGCTTTGTTCAATGTTATCTTTGGTACAATC